>DAOMZC010000153.1:0-10221 GCA_035437965.1 Pseudomonadota bacterium | reverse complement strand
GGACGTTCTTGCCGATAAGGTAGGCGCCGTCTGGTCCTGGCTGCTTTCGTACCGCAGCAGCTGCAGCTCCGACGGGAACATCGGGCAGCAGCGCGTTACGGATTCCCAGGCCGCGCGGACCTGCGGTGCTTCACGGAAGCAAGAAGCTCGCAGTCACCTTGGTGAGTGCGGTGATGGTGCACCGAATCATCGCGCTGGCGTTGCGCACGATTCGGCTTTCTGTAGCGGGAGTGACTAAAGCCGCGGCTGGGCTCAGGCGACGCGGCGCGAGCCGTCGGTGTCGCAGCGCTGCGCCAGCACATCGACCGCCGGCACGTAGCGGTCCGCTTCGCTGGCGTAGGCCAGCACCTGACCGGCGCTGATGTCGAACCACCAGGCGTGCAGGTTCAGCTGCCGCGCCTTCACGCGATGGCGCACGCTGGGATAGGTCATAAGATGCTGGAGCTGGTGCAGCGCGCACAGCTGGGAGACCTGATCGAATTCCGGCCGGCTCTCATCCAGCGTCCGTCCGGTGCGAAAAGTCGCCAGCGCGGGCTGCGCATGCGTCAGCCAGCGTCCGAGACTATCGTCGGCTTGCAGGCCCGCCAGGAGCGCTTTGATGCCGCCGCAGCTCGAGTGGCCGCAGACTACGATGTCCGAGACCTCGAGGTTGTCGACCGCGTAGCCGACCGCCGCCTGCACGCTCGCATCGAGCGGATCGCCGCAGGGCGGCACCAGGTTTGCAATATTGCGAACGACGAACAAATCCCCCGGCTCCGCGGAAGCGAGCAGGTTGGGTACGACCCGGCTGTCCGCGCAGGTTATGAACAGGGTGTGCGGAACCTGCCCTGCTGCTAGGCTAGCGAAGTGCTTGGAATAACGCCGCCGGGTACTGTCTTCGTACTGTGATAGACCGTTTAGGAGATTCTTCATGATGACCAGACTTCAATCACGATCCGTGCCGAGCGGGTCGCGGCGGCGCTCCTCGACGCTGCGGAGCAAATGTGAGGGCGGCGGCGCCGGTCTGCGGTGTCGGCTCCGCCCGACAGCCCATAAGGTGGCGTCGGTTCGCGCCGACACTTCGCGCCCCACCCTCGTACGGAGCAGCACCTGATGCGTCCCCCGCTGTCTCTGGCGGCGCGCCTGGGGCTCTCGCATGGTGTCCTGGTCGTCATCTTGCTGCTGCTCCTTATCGGGACGCTGCAGGGCATCTTCCGCATGGTCGGACTGATCTCGGAGATCAGCGACCAGGGCCGGTCGTCCCTGGACGCCGAAGAGCAGCTCCACCGCGCCGCCTGGGCGGTCGAGCTGGTGGCGCGCCGCGCCGAGACCCGCTGCATCGACCCGGCCGCCGAGGGCGGCGTGCGCGAGGCCCTGATGAAGGCGCGGGGCAACCTTACCGAGGCGCTCCAGACCCACGGCCAGGCCGCGCCGGCGCAGCTGTTGGCCGCGGTGCAGCGCTACCGGGTGCTGGCAGACACCGGCCTGCGCGGGCCGACGTGCGCCTATTTCCGCTCGCCGCAGACCGATTCCCAGCGGCTCGAGCTCGACGAGGAGCTCACCGATGTGTGGATCGCACGGCTGCACCTTCTGCACGCCGAGATCGAGGTCCGGGAAGACGCGGCGCGGCGCATCGGGGTCGCGGCGCTGGCCATCGGTGTGGCGCTGGCCGCGCTGGCGGCGCTGGCGGCAATCTGGATCGCGCGCACCACCGCGCGCAGCATCACCGAGCCGGTCGCCCGCCTGGCGGTGGAGGCGACGCGGCTGGGGCGCGGCGACTTCGCACCCATCCCGCCGGTACGGGGCCCGCGTGAGATCAAGGCGCTGTGGAGCGACCTGGAGCTCATGCGCACGGCGCTGCTCGAGGCCGAGCAGCTCAAGCGCACCTTCCTCGCCAACGTCTCGCACGAGCTGCGCTCACCGCTGGCGCGCCTGAGCGAAGCCATCGGCCTGCTCACCGATGGCACCTGCGGCGCGCTCAACGAGGCGCAGGCGCGGATCGCCGAGCTGGCGCGGCGCGCCTGCGAGAGCGAGGTGCGCATCGTGACGCTCCTGCTGGACATGTCGCGCCTGCAGTCCGGGCTGCCGATCGTCAGCCAGCAGGCGTGCGAGATCGACTCCGTGCTGCGCACCGCGATCGCCGAGGAGCACCCCGGAGCCAGCCGGCGCGGGGTCCAGATCGAGCTCACCGCGGCTCCCCCCTCGCCGATCCTGCGCGTCGATGCGCCGCTGTGCGAGCGGGCCATCGCCAACCTGGTGCGCAATGCCATCTCGGTATCGAGCCGCGGGCAGGTCGTGCGGATCACGCGGACCGTCGTCGCGGCCGGCGATCGCCGGATCGTGCGGATCGATATTTCCGATCAAGGACCTGGCCTGCCCACCGAGATGCCCGCCGAGCTGTTCCGGCTCTTCCACGCCGCCCGCGTACCCGGCGTCGATCGGCCGGCCGGACTCGGCATCGGCCTGCCCCTGGCGCGCGAGGTCGCCCGCGCGCACGGCGGCGAGCTGTCGCTGGTCAGCACCAGCAGCAGCGGCACGACCTTCCGATTCGAGCTGCCGCTGTCCCCTAGCTCCAAGCACCCCATGCTGAGGAATCCATGAACCGTGCTCCCGACCCGAGCGCCGCCGAAGCGCCGCTTATCCTTTTAGTCGACGATGATCTGGAGATGTGCGAGCTGTTGACGCTGCGCATCGGCAGCCGCGGCTACCGCGTCCTCGCCGAGCACAGCGTAAGCGGCGCGCTGCGCGCCATCGCCGCCGAGCCGATCGACGCGGTCCTGCTCGACCTGCGCCTGGGCGATGAAGACGGCATCTCGGTGCTCGACAGCGTCCGCAAGCGCGTGCCCGATCTGCCGGTGATCATCCTGACCGCCCACGGCTCGATCGAGACCGCGGTGTCGGCGATGCGGCGCGGCGCTTTCGGCTTCGTCACCAAGCCGTTCAACGCCCCCGATCTGCTGCAGCAGGTGGCGCACGCCATCGAGAGCGTGCGGCTGCGGCGCGAGGTCGCCGGGCTGCGCCAGGCCGTCGGGGTCCCCGGACCGGACACCCACATCGTCGGAACCAGCCCCGCCATCGAGCAGGTGCGCGAGCTGATTGCCCGGCTGGCTCCGACCGATGCGACGGTGCTCATTTTGGGGGAGTCGGGCACCGGCAAGGAGCTGGTGGCGCGCGCCATCCACGCGCTCTCCCCGCGCAGCAAGGGGGCGTTCGTCGCGGTAAACTGCGCGGCGCTCGCCGCCGACCTGCTGGAGAGCACCCTGTTCGGGCACACTCGCGGCGCCTTCACCGGCGCCATCGCCGATCATGAAGGCCACTTCGGTGCCGCCCGCCGCGGCACCCTGTTTCTCGATGAGATCGGGGAGGCGCCGCCCTCGGTCCAGGCAAAGCTCCTGCGCGTGCTGCAGGAGCGCCGCTACACGCGCGTCGGCTCGACGGTAGAGCAGGAGGCCGACGTGCGCATCCTGGCCGCCACCAACCGCGACCTGCGGCAGGAGATCACCGAGCGGCGCTTCCGCGAGGATCTGTTCTACCGCCTGCACGTGCTGCCCATCTCGCTGCCGCCGCTGCGCGAGCGCCGCGGCGACCTGCCGATCCTCGCCCAGCTGTTTCTGACCCGCGCCGCCGCCCGCTACCGCATGCCGGCGCCGCAGCTGAGCGCGGCGGCGATCGAGGTGATCGAGGCCCACACCTGGCCGGGGAACGTGCGCGAGCTGGCCAACGTGATGGAGGCGGCGGTGCTGCTCGCCGGCGGCGGCGAGATCCGGGTCGAGCACCTGGTGAGCATCGGCAGCCCCGCCGCGGCCTCGCGCGCCGAGCTGGAGGACTTCGCCCGCGCCACCAGCCGGCTGCTCGCGCAGTACGCCGCGCCCGACGCTCCGTCGTTTCCGACGCTGCGCGAGGCGCGCGACGCCCTGGAGGCGGCCTACCTGGACACGGTGCTCCAGCGGGCCGGGGGGAGCGTCGCCCAGGCGGCGCGGCTGGCCGGTCGCAACCGCACCGACTTCTACGATCTATTACGCCGCCACGGCCGCTCGCCCTCCCCCGCCCAAAAAGTCGGTTAGCAGCAGCCCGCGGTGCTGGAAATGGCCCGGCGGACTCCGGTCGGCCGCGGCCGACAGTGTCGGCAAAAGGCGACAGCGATCAGCCGTCCGATCGGAGCCGTCCCGACGGAAAGGGCGGCCAGCTCGGCTTGGCGCGGCGATTGCTTTCTCAGCTGTACATGTACCAACCAATCGTCTCATTTTTCGGGCTCTTGGGCCTGCTCGCCCTGGTCCTGCTCGGGGGTGAGCTCAGCACGGACCTGGACTTCTCGCTGCGCCGCAGCCATGCCGCGCGGGACCAGCACCAGGACCACATTCAGGCCGGTGCCGTAGCCGCGCGCCACCAGCTGGACCCGCGCTGCGGGAGGCCCTAGCCATGGCCTCTTTTGCCAAAGGAGTGATGCCATGACTCTCGCCACTATTGCCAAGCGCCCCGGACTCGCGGGCTGCCAGATTGCCGAGCGACTGCTCTTCTCCATGAGCGCCGGCGCGGTGAATGCCGGTGCCTTTCTGGCCTGCCAGCGCTTCGTCAGCCACGTGACCGGGACCGTTACTCTCATCGGGCTCGATTTTGGCCGGTGGCCGCTGCTTGGGGAGTACATGCTGGTGCTGCTGTGCTTCCTGATCGGCGCGATGACCGCGGTGTTCCTGCTGGCGATGGCGCCGCCCAAGCAGTACCCGGCGCGGTCGCTGTACCTGGTCGCGTTCCTGGTCGCGCTGGTCGCGCCGCTCGGCTACCTCGGCCTGTTCGGTCAGTTCGGCAAGAGCGTGGAGGGCCCGGGCGACTTCGTGCTGCTGTCGCTGCTGAGCTTCGCCATGGGGCTGCTCAATGCAACCGCCGCCGGCAGCACGACCATCAATGCCCGCTTCACGCACCTGACCGGGCACTCGACAGATCTCGCCATCAATATGGCGCGCGCCATCCTTTCATACGGTGAGGAGCGGGAGGCCGCGCTCCGCATCGCGGCCCTTCTGGCCGGCAAGATCTTCTGCTTCGCCCTCGGGGCAGCCAGCATGGTCCTGATGGTCCGCTGGGGCGGCTATACGGCGTTCCTCGCCGCCGCCGGGATCACCCTGGTCGCAACCGAGCTCGGACAGCTGGCGCACCCGAGTCCGGCCAGTGAGCGGCGCCGCTCGCTCGGCTTTTCCGGTGAGCCGAGCTTCTCCCGGCACTGACGTCGACCCGCCCCACAAGATCATCAAGCGCCGTCCGCCCCAGCAGCTCTGCGCAGCTGGGGCGGGCGGCGCGCGCGTTTAGCAGGTCTCTGGCTGGGCGCTGGCACCGGACTTGCTCTGCAATCCATGCGGAGGGAACAACGAATGGCGGCAAGGCACTGATAGAGGCGCGCCCGTCGAGAATGCTGGTGCGGAACCTGATCTGGTAGCTCCTCAATGGATGCGCTTCAAAGAACCTTATTTGTCGCATCGCAGAAAGCCCACACCAAGGAAAGGAGCACGCCATGTTTCCACAAATAAAGAAACCAAAGGGGCTGACGACGCCGGGTGAGAAGATGTTTCAGCGCGAGCCCGAGCTCCTGGCGGAGATGGAAATTCCCAAGGGCGACAAGTCCAAGCCGGTGAAGGTCACCGCGGAAGGAGAGCGCCAGGCGACCTAACCTGCTTCCCGGCCTCGGAGAAATCCCTGGGCCTGGTCTCAACAATGTGCGTCTCTGTCACGCCCAGGCTCTGATTACGGGCCTGGGCGTCTTCTTATCGCCGCAGTCGAGGTGGCAGGGCGCTGGGCCGCCGCGTATTATCTCTGGGGGTCCCCGGAGGCGAGCGTCTGATGGAGTCTGTCGAGATCGTGTTGGCGATGTTGCTGGCGGTGGCGGCGAGCGGCTACCTCACGCGCGCCCTGCCCTTCTCGCTGCCGCTGCCGCTGGCGCAGATCGGACTCGGGGCGGTCATCTCGGGGGCCTTCGGGCACGGCGTGGCGCTCGATCCGCAGCTGTTCTTCCTGCTGTTCCTGCCGCCGCTCCTGTTTCTCGATGGGTGGCGCATCCCCAACGATGGGCTGCGGCGCGACCGGACGATGATCCTCTCGCTGGCGCTCGGGCTGGTGCTCTTCACCGTCGTCGGGGCGGGCTTTCTCCTCCACGCGCTCATTCCCGCGATGCCGCTGCCGGTCGCGTTCGCCCTTGCCGCCATCGTGTCGCCGACCGATCCAGTCGCCGTCTCGTCCGTCGCGGCGCGCGTCCCCATCCCCAAGCGCCTGATGCACATCCTGGAGGGCGAAGCGCTGTTCAACGACGCCTCGGGACTTGTGTGTTTTCGCTTCGCCATCGCGGCGGCGCTGACCGGCAAGTTCTCGTGCACGCAGGCGGTGCTGACGTTCCTCTGGGTGGCCGCCGGCGGCGTTTTGGCCGGCATCGCCCTGACCCTGGCCGTGAGCTTCGCGCAGCGCGAGGCATCGCGGCGCTTCGATGAGGGGAGCAGCTCCTCGATCCTCGTCAACCTGCTGGTTCCCTTCGGCGCCTATATGCTGGCGGAGCAGGTGCACGCCTCGGGCATCCTGGCCGCGGTCGCGGCCGGGATCACGATGAGCCGGGTCGAGCTTAGCGGGCGCCTGCGCGCTACCACGCGGGTCAAGCGCGCCGCCGTG
The DNA here is from genome assembly GCA_035437965.1 of Pseudomonadota bacterium. Taxonomy (GTDB): domain Bacteria; phylum Myxococcota_A; class Polyangia; order Palsa-1104; family JAEUJZ01; genus CALFML01. Next base: position 3,597 of record DAOMZC010000153.1, on the reverse strand, counting down.
TGGAACACCGTGCAGTTCACGCTGAACGGCATCATGTTCGTGCTGCTCGGCGAGCAGCTGCCGCAGATCTTGCAGAGCGCGGTGATCTCGGTGCGCGAGGTCGGTCGGCGCAGCCCGTGGTGGCTCCTCCTTTACATCATCGCGATCAACCTTGCCCTGACCCTGCTGCGGTTTCTCTGGGTGTGGGCCTCACTGCGGCTGACGCTGTTCCGCAGGCGGCACCGCGGCGAGCTGGCGAAGGTGCCGCACTGGCGGCTGGTCGTCGCGACCTCGCTCGCCGGGGTCCGCGGCGCGATCACGCTTGCCGGGGTGCTGACGCTGCCGTTCCTGTTGCCCGATGGGGAGGCGTTTCCGGCGCGCGGGCTGACCATTTTCCTGGCGACCGCGGTGATCCTGGTCTCGCTGATCGTCTCGAGCTTCGCCCTGCCGCCGCTGCTCAAGGGCCTTGCGCTGCCCGAGGGTCCGAGCCAGGAGCATGAGAATGAGGAGCGCGCCCGCAAGGAAGCGGCCAACGCCGCCATCGTCGCCGTCGAGGCGGCGCGGCGGGCGCCGCTCGAGCCCGAGCTCGGCGAGGATGCCTACACCGAGGCGGCGCGCCGCGTGATCGATCTTTACCAGCGGCGCCTGGACATCGCCGCCGAGCCGGAGGAGGCCGGGGGACAGCTGCGCAAGATCGCCCGGGCCGAGCGCGCGCTACGGCTCGAAGGGATGAAGGCGGAGCGCGACGCCGTCCTCACCCTGGCCCGCGATCAGAAGATATCCGACGCGACCGCTCGCAAGCTGATGCGCGAGATCGATCTTCTGGAGGCGCGCTACAAGTAGGACGGCGCGCCCGGCTTCATGACCACTGGGTCGGGGCGCGGTCGAGCAGCGGCTCCGCGGGCGGTTCGCTCGGGCCGATGCGGCGCAGCTCTCCGGTCAGGCCGTCGAGGCGGACGAGCTGGCCGGTGCGGAAGTGCCGGGTCGCGCCGGCAAGGTTGACCACGGCGGGCAGCCCGTACTCCCGCGCCACCACCGCGCCGTGCGACAAGGTGCCGCCGATCTCGGTTGCCAGCCCGGCCGCGCGCACGAAGCAGGGCACCCAGCCGACATCGGTGAAGGGGACCACCAGGATCTCGCCGGGCTCGATCGCGTCCGCCTCTTCTAGCGTGCGCGCCACCCGCGCCCTGCCGATCGCCACGCCGCGGCTTACCGGCGTCCCGTGCAGCGCGTCGGCCTCGTCCTCCGGGAAGGAGTGGTCCACCGGGAGGGGCTGTGGCTTGCCGAGCGATACCGGCGGGAACTGCAGCGCCGCCTTCTGGGGCTGCAGCCGCCGGCGGTGCAGCGCCCGCCGCACCAGGCGCGGCTGCCCGGCTTCGCACAGCTCGCCGAGCTCGAGGTGGGTGAAAAAGAACACCGCGTCGGCATCGGGCAGGCGGCCGGCTTCGACAAGGAGCGCGCCGAGGCGCAGGTAGGACCCCCTGAGCTGGCGGAGGATGCGGACGAGCTGCGACTTGGAGCGCTCGCGCAGCACCACCGCATCGCAGGTCTTTTTCGCCAGCCAGGTGACCGCCCAGCGGCGGAGCTTCGGCAGGGCGGCGATGATGTCTGCGGCGTCAAAAGGACGCGCGGCGCCCGGCCGGCGTACGGCGCAGGCGGCGCGCTGCAGGCTGGCGACCAGCGGGCGCGGATCTTCTTGCCAGGATGGCTGGCGCAGCTCGTACTCGTTCACGCAGCGGTGGCCGTGGTCGCGCAGGAGGTCGGCGAACGCCGCGCGGACCGACGGATCGGCCCCCTCCTGCAGCCAGGCCAGGGCGCCGGCCGACCCCAGCGTCCGGAAGCGCGCCAGCGACTCCGGCTGTGCCGCGATCGCCGCCACCACCCGCTCGAACGCCGGCGGCAGCGCCAGCGAGCTTCCCGCCACATCCCCTCCGCGATTCCCAATCTGCGCCAGCAGCGCGGCCGCCGCGGAGTCGTGCTCGGGCGTGCGCGGCCGGCCGCCGCACAGCACGGCCAGCAGCACTCCGTGCAGCGCATCGGACAGCGATGAGGTGCGAAGGTGTGCCTCGCAGGATTTGCCGACCACCTGCAGCGCGGCGTTGATGTTGCGATACAGCCGGACCGGATCGGCTGTCGTTTCGATCTTGAAACCGGCGGTCCGCCGCGCGTGATCTTCGGCGTAGGCGCGGGCCTTGAGCAGCGTGGCAACGAAGCGGACGCCATTGGCAATCCGGACGGGCAGCGGCGCTGCAGGATCGATCGGCACCTCCGGCAGCCGGTGACCGGCGATCGAGTAGTCGGCCGCTTCCTTGGACGCGCCGAGCACGTACGAGGTGAGGGAATAGCTCGGGGTCATGTTCAAAAAGAGGTGGCCCGAGAAGCAAGCGAGCATCGCCTGTCCGGCCAGCGCCTGGCGGGGAACTCCGTACCGGACGAACAGCTCGCGCGCCGCCCTGTCCATCGCCGGCCCGGCGGTACTCCAGAACAGCGGCGTCACCGCGCCGGGCAGCACTTCCGAGACGTTATACGTGGTAAACAGCTGCTCCGGGCGGGCCACCTGCGGCTCGTCCAGCTCGTCGAGCCCCGGCAGGTCCAAGGTCGTGATCGGCCGCGCTTGCAGCCACTGCACCACGCCCTCGTCATCCACCGCCCACTCCAGGTCCAGCGGGTATCCGAGCTGCGCCTCTGCATACAGGGCCGCCCGCGCGAGCCGCTCGATCGCCGCCCAGGTCAGGCAGGCGGTTCCGCCGACGAGCTGGCATGAGACGATCCGGCAGTCCCGGGTCAGCACGAACCGGTCCGCCGCGACACGACCGCTGACCAGCTCATCGCCCCTTCCGCGGGTCGCTTCGAGCACCAGGCGATCCCGACGGCCGGTCACCGGGTCCACCGTGAAGATGACCCCGGCGGCCTGCGCCCGGACCATCTTCTGCACGACAACCGCCATGGAGTCTGCCTCAGCCGTCTGCAGGTCGCACTGATAGGCCCGCGCGCGGCGGTGGCGTGCCGATGCGCGGCACCGCTCCACGGCCGCGCGCACCGCATCGACCCCTTCGACATCAAGGAATGTGTCGAACTGACCGGCGAACGAGACCTCGTCGCCGTCCTCGCCGAGCGCGGACGACCGCACGGCCACCTTCCCGCCCAGCGCTGCGTACGCCGCGGTGAACTCCACGGGCAGCGTCTCACCGCCAAGGACGACGAAGCCCGCGGGCACCGGGAGTCCGCAATCAATCAGCTTGGCCAGACCGAGCGCCTTACCACCCGCCCGCTCATCTTTACATCCAGAGAGCGGAACCAGGCTGGCTTGGGAAAAAGAGGCTTTCATGTGAATACTCCCCCTGACTCGCGCAGGCGCCTCCGGCAAGTCCGCGCCTCCGATGGGACCCTTGAAGAAGCTGCCCATGCAACAGACTTAACTTTAGTACGTTCTGCTCTTTGAGCCGCTGGATGAATTCCCAGTGCTGACGCGGGTATTTGATGGCGTCACTTGCTTGAGCAAGCGCGGTGGAATGGATGAGCGGAGGCTCTATCAGGAAGCGGCCCGCAGCTCGTCCGCAGGCTCTGGGTGAACTTGCGATGCCGATGAGGCGGCGACGCGGGGACGTTCTTGCCGAT
>DAOMZC010000152.1:0-10233 GCA_035437965.1 Pseudomonadota bacterium | reverse complement strand
CGGTGCTGCGGGGCTTCTACGGGCAGCTCGGCGATCTGGTCTATAGCCCCACCCACCCGGCGATGCGCTCGTTCTGGGACCCGGGGGAGAAGGCCCTGCGGCAGGGCCTGCGCGGCGTCTCGCCCGACGGGGCGCTGGCCGCGGCGCAGCAGCAGCTCGATCGCTACCTGCGGCCGCCGCCGGCCACCGCCAGCGAGACGCCCTACCTGGCCCTCTTGTCGGCGCTGCTGCTGGGCGGGGCGGCCTACGCGGTGGCGCGCGGCCGGCGGCAGCGGGTGCTGCTCGGGGCGTGGCGCAACCGCGACGCCTACGGGTACCTGGCGCCGGCGGCGGTGGCGATGGTCACCCTGACCCTTTTACCGATGTTCGTGGGCGCCGCGATGGCGCTGTTCACCCATGACGGCGACGGCAGCTGGCGGTTTGTCGGGCTCGCCAACTTCACCAGCATCCTGCTCTGCCGCGACGGCGGCTGCTTCCAGCCGCTGAGCTTCTACTTCACCCTGGTCGTCACCCTCTTGTGGACGGCGGCCAACATCGTCCTGCACGTGCTCATCGGCGGCGGCCTGGCGCTGCTCCTGCGCGACCCGCTGCTGAAGCTGCGCGGGGTGTACCGCATGCTGCTCATCGTGCCGTGGGCGATCCCCAACTACATCACGGCGCTCATCTGGAAGGGGATGTTCAACCGCCAGTTCGGCGCCATCAACATCCTCCTGCAGAGCCTGGGCCTCCAGCCGGTCTCGTTCTTCACCAGCTTTGCCACGGCGCTGTCGGCCAACATCGCGACCAACGTCTGGCTCGGCTTTCCCTTCATGATGGTCGTGGCCCTGGGCAACCTGGCGCAGGTGCCGGTCGAGATCGAAGAGGCGGCGCGGCTCGATGGGGCGACGCGCTGGCAGGCGCTGCGCAAGGTCGTGCTGCCGATCCTGTGGCCGTCCATGCTGCCGTCGATCCTGCTCGGCGCGGTGTGGACGTTCAACATGTTCAACGTGGTGTTCCTGGTCTCGGGCGGGGAGCCGGACGGCGCGACCGACATCCTGGTCTCGCAGGCCTACCGCTGGGCGTTCTCACGCGGGCACCGCTACGGCTACGCGGCGGCGTACGCGGTGCTGATCTTCCTCATCCTGGTGGTGCAGTCGGCGGTGATGCGGCGCGCCTCGGATCACGACGAGCAGGACTAGGCGGGGCCGGCGTCAGGGCGGGCTCCGTCGCGGCCAATAAAAAAGCCGACCTGGCTCGCGCGAGGTCGGCTTTTATAAAGCTGTGAACGGCTAGCAGTAGGGGAGCAGCAGGCTGATCTGCTTCTCGTTGGTCTTGTGCACGTTCTTGGTGCCGCGCAGCGCGCGCTTGCGCTTGGACGACTCGTGGGTCAGCAGGTGGCTCTTGTGCGCCTGCTTGTGCTTGAAGTGCCCGTTCGCCGTCGACTTGAAGCGCTTCTTGGCGGCCGAGTGGGATTTCATCTTGGGCATGTAGATCTCCTACGGAATTTCAGCATCTTACTGCATCTTTAGGTCACGTGACCAGGACCAAGACGAGAATCGATGCGGCCAGTCTATTTGAGTAGGCACGCCCGGGCTTGAACCGGGGACCCCTACCGTGTCAAGGTAGTGCTCTACCACTGAGCTACGTGCCTGAAACCTAACCAGAGTGCTTACTTTTGTCCTGCCTTGAAAAACCGAAGAAGCGAGTTGCTCGAGGCTTGGTTTAATTAGACTGCTCCTCGCTTCTAGTCAACAGAATTATTGAGCTTATGGCCTGGCTTATGGCCGTTCTTATGGAACGAGCACCAGCTTGCCGCGCACCTCGCGCCGCTCCATCCGGCGGAGCGCCTCGGGGGCCTGGGCGAACGGCAGCACCGCGTCCAGGTGCGGCGCGAGCTTGCCCTGCTCTACCCAGCCGAGCACGCGCGCCGCATGCTCGCGGTTTCGCTGCGGCTCGCGCGCGGCGAACTGGCCCCAGAACACGCCGATGATCTGGCAGCCCTTGAGCAGCGTCAGGTTGAGCGGGATCTTGGGGATCTCCCCGGCGGCAAAGCCGACCACCAGGTAGCGGCCCTCCCAGGCGATCGCGCGCAGCGCCGGCTCGGCGAACGGGCCGCCGATCGGATCATAGATGACGTCGGCCCCCTGGCCCCCGGTGAGCGCCTTGGTGCGCTCCTTGAGGTCCTCGGTCCCGTAGCAGATGCCGAGGTCGGCGCCCTGCTCCTTGCAGAAGGCGACCTTCTCGGCGCTCGAGGCGGCGGCGATCACCCGCGCCCCCAGCAGCTTGCCAAGCTGCACCGCCGCGATCCCGACTCCCCCGGCGGCCCCGAGAACGAGCAGCGTCTGCCCCGGGCGCAGCGCCGCGCGATCGACCAGCGCGTGCACGGTCGTAAGGTAGGTGAGCAGGGTGGCCGCCCCGACCTCGAAGCCCACCCCGTCCGGCAGCTTCACCGCCGCCAGCTCGGGTGCGACGATCCGCTCGGCGAACGCGCCATGAAACAGCGTCACCGCCACCCGATCGCCAGGCTTCAGCGAGGTCACGGCGCTGCCCACCGCCCTGACGACGCCCGCCGCCTCACCTCCCGGCACAAACGGCGGCGCCGGCCGGAACTGATACTTGCCGTACGACATGAGCACGTCGGGGAAGTTCACCCCCGCGGCCCGCACCTCGATTAGGACCTCCGAAGCGTCGGGCGTGGGCTCCGGCACTTCGTCAACGGCAAGTCCGGCGGGACCGATAAGCTCGTGGCAGCGGATGGCGCGCATGGCCGCAAGGCTACCACGCGCTCCCAGGTGCCGGTGGATACTTCTCGCCCCAGGACTTTCTTGCGCGGATCAGCTGCTTCCTCTCTTGCCGATCGCCAAGTCTGCTCGCCAAGTCTGCAGTCCTCTTCCGCTGCTGAGTCCCTCCTTCCTACGCGCCCACAAACAAAAGCGGAATTCGGACACAGAAATAAGAATCACAAGACCCCCCTGATTCATACTAAGTCGCCGTATCTTCCGTCGCTGACGCCGCTCGAAGGGCTCACTTTCATTCCGATTTCATTCCCACATCTGCCTACTGTTTCCCACGCAATATCTTAGCGAAAAGACTCTAGATCCGTGTTCCGCGGGCGTGTTACGATAGGCTCGTGCCGGAACCTGAAAAGAACGATCAAGTCATCCAGGAGCTACGCTTAATCCAAGATGCCGCCTCGGATCTGCAGCGTCGGATCGGGTCGGTCATCAAAGAACTCGGTGGGGAGGGGATCCCAGATGCGGCTGCGCGGGCTGAGCTGGCCCGGCAGACGGTTGAGAAGTTGAGACAGGTGAGTCGTGCCCGCGGCCTTGGCTTACGTGCCTCGGGTCGCGGCGGGCGCGCCGGAGCAGCAGTGGGGCATGACGAGGATTCCGAGACCGCTCGCGGCTCGGGATCTGCGGAAGGCTCCAGCGGCTCTGAAGTCGCCTAGCCGCGGGCGAACATTGTCCGTGGTAAGGGGCGGACGAGTGTCCGCTCTGCCTGTGCATGCCTGGGCGCGTGCGGGTGCGAAAAACAGAAGCGAATTCCTAGCGAGTATGTAGTGGAGGAACCATGCGCCGTAAAGGGCCGCCGCGCGTCCTAGGTCCGTATCCGGAGCGCAATCGCTACCGGCTGGTCGTCATCGAAAACGGAGCCCGCAAGTCTCTGTACGTCGGGAGCCTGGATGAGGCCCGCGTCACCAAGGACGAGCTGGAGAAGCACCTGATGCGTCCGCCGACGGTGCGGCTCGATGACGCACTTGATGAGTATGCCCACTTCCGCGTCCAGACGGCGCGCTGCCTGGAGCGTACCAGCGAGGAACAGATGGCCCGCCTGCGCCAGTTCCTCGATGCCTATGTAAGTCAGGACATCGCCGCCTTGACGCCGCGGGCGGCGCAGCAGCTCTACGCCAAGGCGACCGAGCGGACCAGCGAGAAGACCGGCACGCCGGTGGCGGCGGCGACGCACCGCTTCTACCTGGGGCTCGCCAAGAGCTTCTTCAACTGGGCGGTGACGCGAAACTACGTCAAGGAGAGTCCCTTCAAAGGAGTGACTCCGATCGGCAAGGTGCGCGTCGGCAAGCCGCAGCTGCGCATCGATGAAGCGCGCCGCTTCGCCGAGACCGCGCTTACCCTGTACACCGAGCAGGGCGACACCCTGGCGCTGGCGGCGCTCATGGCGCTGCTCCTCGGTCTGCGGGCGAGCGAGGTCCTCCTGCGCGTCGCCCGCGATGTCGATGATGGCGGTCGCATCCTGTGGATCGATGGCGGCAAGACCCACAACGCGCGGCGCCACCTGCGGGTTCCCGAAGTACTGCAGGGACATCTGCAGAAGCTGGTAAGTACCATGGCCCCCGATGATCCGCTGTTCGGGCGCGGCCGTACCGGCCAGCCCCACCGCCGGCAGACCCTGCACTCCGAGGTGGCGCGGATCTGCGTCCGCTCGGGAGTTCCCAAGGTCTGTCCGCACAGCTTGCGCGGCCTCTATGCGACCCTGGCGGTCGAGTCCGGGGCGGTGTCCGATGCGGTGGCGGCCAGCCTGGGCCACGGCTCGTTCGCCATGACCTCGCGCCACTACGCCCAGCCGACGGCGGTGCGCAACGCCCAGACGGCGCGCGTGCTCGACTTCCTGGGTAGCGATCGCGGTGAGGCCGATGAGACGCCCGAGCTCGAGCCGGCGGCGAAGAAGCGCGCCGAGGAGCTGCTCGCTTCGCTGGATCCGGCGACCATGTCGCAGCTGCTTTCCCTGGCCGCGCAGCAGGCCGCGCAGACCCGCGTCAAGAACTGAGCCGCGCTGCGGCGCGCCGTCCTCCTCTCTCAGACTCTCGATAAGAATAATTTATGGAGCCGGCGCGCAGGCGTCCGGGTGGGAGCGCTGCGCGGCGGCGGTGGCCAGGGCGGCGGCTTCGATGGCGGCGATGCGCGGCCAGCTGCCAAGGTCGAGGCCCTGGCGGCGGGCGTTATAGCACTGCGGGACAAGGCACAGCTCGGCCATCGTCAGCTCGTCGCCGTGGGAGTAGACGCCGCGCGGCCAGTCGGGCTTGTGCAACAGCGCTTCGTAGGCGGTAAAGCCGCGACCGATGTAGTGGCGGGCCCACTCCTTGGGCGCCTCGGCGGCCGGAGCCAGCTTGCCGATGTGGCGCAGCACCGACAGGTTCTGCAGCGGCTGGGTGTCGGCGCTGATGATCTGCACGAGCTGCCGGACCCGCGCCCGGCCGAGCGGCTCGGCGGGCAATAGCGGCGGGCGGGCAAAGCGCTCCTCGAGGTATTCTAAGATCGCCACGCTCTCGGCCAGGAAGTGGCCGTCGATCTCCAGCGCCGGAACCAGTCCGAGCGGGTTTTTCGCGAGGTAGCCTTCCTGCTGCTGCTCGCTCTTTAGCAGGTTGACCGCGATCTCGGTGTAGGCGAGGCCCTTCAGCTCAAGCGCCCAGCGGACGCGCCACGAAGACGACGAGCGAAAGTAGTGGTAAAGGATCGGCGGGGTAGCCGGGGCGGTCGCCATCTCAGGGCTCCAGCTCGACGACGTTGTCCAGGCAGCCGAGCTCCTCGATCTCGCACTCGATGCGATCGCCGGCCTTCATCCACAGGTTGTCAAAGACCTTGGATCCATTGGTCTCGAGGAAGCAGCCGGTGCCCACGGTGCCCGAGCCGATGACCTCGCCGGGGTGCAGGGTCACGCCGTAGCTGGCGCGGGCGATGATCTCGGCGAACGTCCAGCTCATGTCCGACAGCATGCCGCCGGCGACCGGCTGGCCGTTGAGCCGCGCCGCCATGCGCAGGGCGAACTGATCGCCGCGCGGGGTCGGCCGGACCGCCTTGCCGAGCGCCGCCTTGGGCACGAGGTAGGGCCCGAGCGCGGTCGCGAAATCCTTGCCCTTGGCCGGCCCGAGGTTGAGCTTCATCTCGTGCATCTGCAGCGCCCGCGCCGACAGATCGTTGCACACCATGAGGCCGAAGATTGCCTCGTTGGCCGTCGCGACGTCGGCGTTGCGGATGGTGCGGCCGAGCACCACCGCGGCCTCGAGCTCGAAGTCGAGCTGCTGAAGGTGCAGCGGGCGGACCTTGACCGGGCCGGGCCCGATCACCGACAGGTGGTTGGTGTAGTAGAAGATCGGGATCTCGTCGAACTCGGGGATCATCGGCAGGCCGCGGTTACGGCGGGCCGCCTCGACGTGCTGGCGGAAGGCGTAGCCGTCGCGCATCGACAGCGGCCGCGGGATCGGCGACAGCAGCCGCGCCGCGGACCGGGCGTGCAGCAGCGGGGCGCCGCCATGCGCCTCGGGCAGGCTACCGCGCTGGTGCAGCTCGAGCAGCTCGGCGATCGCCGGCAGCGCCGCCTGCTCGCACTCGATAAGCGCGATCATCTCGGCGCCGTAGCGGGCGGCCACCGAGGCGGGATCGGCGGGGCGGCCGGCGCGCGACTCCAGGTAGGCGAGCGCCACCGGCAGGTCGAGGATCGGCGCGGTCACGTCCGGCTCACCGGCGCGCTCGGCGAGCACTCCGCAGCGGCTGGCGAGGCGAGCGGGCTCACCGGGCCGGGCGACGGCCTGGGGATCGCGAGGCTCGAAGGTCACGAGTTTCATTGATGCTCCTTCTGCAAGGCTAGAGGCAAGGCGGCAGGGGGGCGGGCGGCGCTAACGGCGAGGGCTCGCGTGCCAGCTGTCGTGGTAGGCGGGATCGTCGATGGTGCGGGCGTCGGCGGTCAGCCCGAGCGGCAAGAAGGTGTCGATCATCACCGCCAGCTCGTCGGTGCGCACCGCCCCGAGGCTGCCCTCGTAGGCCCCCGGCTGCGGCCCGTGCGGGATGCCCATCGGGTGGTGACTGAGGCTGCCGGGGCCGATGCCGCGCCGGCTGGTGAAGTTGCCGCTGCAGTAGAAGATCACCTCATCGCAGTCGACGCTGGAGTGCGGATAGGGGCAGGGCACCGCCTCCTTGTCGTAGTCCACCGGGCGCGGCACGAACGAGCAGACCACGAACCCGCCGCCGGCGAAGGTGGTGAAGGTGGTCGGCGGCAGGTGCACCCGCCCGACCTTGGCCTGGTAGTCGTGGATCGACAGCGCCAGCGGGTAGACGTAGCCGTCCCAGCCGACCACGTCCATGGGGTCGCAGTCGCGGATGATCTCGTGGTAGCTGCCGCCGCGCTTGACGAAGATGGGGTAGTGGCCGGGCGTGAAATCGGGGCCGCTCGGCGCCGGCAGCTCCTCGGGGCGGCGGAAGTCGCGGTGGCAGTAGGGGGCGTCCATCCGCAGCTGGCCGTAGGGGTTTCTGAAGTTCTTGGGGATCTCGCAGCCGCTGCGGCCCTCGATGCACAGCCACAGCGGTGGCGGCTCGGCGGGCTCGGGCGTCGGGACGACCCGGTAGACGGTGCCGCGCGGGATGAGCAGGTAGTCGCCCGGGCGGTAGGCGAGGGGCCCGTAGACGCTCTCGATGCGGCCGCGGCCGGCGTGCACGTAGTACAGCTCATCGCCGTCGCCGTTGGCGAAGTAGCGCGGCTGCGCCCGCTGCGGCCGGCACAGCCCGATGGCGACGTCGCGGTTGCATAGCAGCATCCGCCGCGAAGCCAGGTGGTCGCCGGGCTCGGTCGGGCTGAGGCGCTGGCCGGCGAGGTGGCGGCGGCGCAGCCCCTCGTCGCAGTACGCCTCGGGATCGGCGGGTAGATCGGCGCTGCGGTGGGCGATGTCGCGCGGCGGCAGGCTCCGGTGGTAGGAGATCGTGTAGCCGCCGTCGAAGCCCTGGCGGGTCAGGCAGTGCTCGTACATGAGCTGCCCGGCCTCGTCACGAAGGCCGATGTGGTGCTTGCGGGGGACCTTGCCAAGGCAGACGCGATCGAGCATCGATCTTCCTTTCGCCTACTGCGCCGGCCAGGCCTGTCCGGCCTGCTCGCGCTCGATGGCCTCGAAGAGCGCGCGGAAGTTGCCTTCGCCGAAGCTGCGCGCGCCCTCGCGCTGGATGAGCTCGAGGAAGAACGGCCCCGCCGCCGGGTCTTCAAAGTAAAGAGAGGCGTCCTTCATGAAGATCTGCAGCAGGTACCCTTCCTCGCTGCCGTCGAGCTGGATGCCGAGCTCGCGCAGGCGCGCCAGCGGCTCGCGCACCGGCGGCACCTTGAGCTCGCTCAGGCGCCCCGGCAGCGCGTCGTAGTAGGTACCCGGCGTCGCCAGGAACTGGATGCTGCGCTGGCGCAGGGTGTCCACCGACTTGCACAGATCGGGCAGCGCCAGCGCCACGTGCTGGACGCCGGGGCCGTGGTTGTCGGCGCAGAAGATGGCGATCTGCGATTTCTCGAAGTGGGGGCGCAGCGGCTCGTTGTTGGCGAACTTGAGGCCCGAGCGCGGATCCCACATGACCAGCGAGCGCAGGCCGCTGCCGCCGGCCATGTCCGGGCGCAGGTCGTGGGTGTGGAACGCCACCTGCCAGTACTGCTCGAAGTCGCACATCTCGCGCAGGAACTGGATCCACGGCCGCAGCATGCGCATGTTCGAGGTGATGTGATCGATGCCGGTGATCCCCAGCGGATGCCGCGCCTTGGCCTGGCCGGTGATGTGGAAGCCGGGCGGGACGAACGGGCCGTCGGGGCGCTGGAGGAAGGTGAAGTTCACGTCGCCGAGCGGGGTGGCGATGACGAAGTAGCGGGCCGGGCCGGTCTCGGTGGTGGTGTCGATGCGCTCGGTGACGAAGGTGGCGTCGCGGGCGGCCAGCGTGTTCCAGGTGTGATCGAGGTCGCGCACGCGCAGGATGAGCTCGCAGGCGCTGTCGGGGTGGCGGCGCAGGTAGCGGCCGGCGCGCGAGCTGCCCGACAGCGGCGCCGAGAACATCAGGCGCGCGTCGCCGGCCTGGAAGACCACCGACTCCATCTCGTCGCGGTGGGCGAAGTCGATGGTCGAGGCGGCGACCTCGTCGAAGTCCATGCGCGCCTGGTAGAAGCGGCGGGCGCGGCTGAGGTTGCCGACGAAGAAGTGGACGGCGTCGAGCCCGATGATACCGAGGCCCGGACCGCGCGCGGTCGCCGGCTTCGCCGAGGAAAAAGAATCAGGAGAGGCTGCGGGGCTTGTCGTCTGGCTCATCTTGGCTAGGGACCTTAGCACAGTTAGCGGGAGTTTTTGCAGGGGGTGTGGTGGGAGCCCGGGCGGCGCCCGCTCGCCGCGCTGAGCTCGCAATTTTTTTGCCGGCCTGCGGCGTCCGGGCCGGGCATTTGCCCGCAAGAGGTGTAAAACGAGACGCATGGCGGCAAAAGACGGAAAGACTGCGGGGCCCGAGCTCAGCTTGTTTGCCCACCGCGCCAGCAAGACCCGGGTCGGCCAGCCGCTGGCCGAGCGCATGCGGCCGCGCGAGCTTGCCGAGGTGGTGGGGCAGCCGCAGCTCCTCGGCGAAGGCAAGCTGCTGGCGCGGCTTGCCGCCATGGCGACGGCGTCCCAGGGGGCGGGCGGCGGAGCGGGGGGGTTTCTGCCGTCGCTCATCCTGTGGGGGCCGCCGGGCACCGGCAAGACCACGATCGGGCGGCTGCTGGCCCAGCAGGCGGGTGCGCGGTTCGCGCCGCTGAGCGCGGTGCTGAGCGGGGTCAAGGAGCTGCGTCAGGAGATCGACGAGGCGCGCGCGGCACTTGTCGAGCGCGGCCAGCGCACCGTCCTGTTCATCGACGAGATCCACCGCTACAGTAAGAGCCAGCAGGACGCGCTGCTGCCGCACGCCGAGGCCGGCACCGTGATCCTCGTCGGCGCGACCACCGAGAACCCGTCGTTCTCGCTGACCAGCGCGCTCTTGTCGCGGTGCCGGGTGCTGGCGCTGCAGCCGCTCGACAACGCCGCCCTGCTCGTGCTTATCGACCGCGCCCTGAGCGACGCCGAGCGCGGCCTGGGGGGCCTGAACGCCGAGGTGCCGCTGCCGGTGCGCGAGCTCCTGTGCAACGCCGCGGGCGGCGACGCGCGGCGGGCGCTGTCGACCCTGGAGGCGGCGGTGCACCTGGCGGTCCCCGACGGCGACGGCGTGCGCCGGGTGGACAGCGAGACGCTGGTGGCGGCGCTGCAGCAGCGCGTGCTGCGCTACGACAAGGACGGCGACCAGCACTACGACGTGATCTCGGCGTTCATCAAGTCGCTGCGCGGCTCGGATCCCGATGCCGCGGTCTACTACCTGGCGCGGCTTTTGGAGAGCGGCGAGGACCCGCTGTTCATCCTCCGCCGCATGGTCATCTTCGCCGCCGAGGATGTCGGGGTGGCGGACCCGCGGGCGCCGCCGCTTGCCACCGCCACCGTCGAGGCGT
>DAOMZC010000151.1:0-10257 GCA_035437965.1 Pseudomonadota bacterium | reverse complement strand
GGGGCGGAGACCGGTGAGTGCCAGCACTTCCTCGAACGCCGGCGGCTTGTCGTTGCGGCCTTGCAGGACCGGCGCCATGCCGAATTCCTGCGCGCGCGCCTCGACCGCCTTCGACGTTCGCCCGGACACGATGGCCGCCCGATTACCGGCGCGCTGCCAGAACTCCAACCCCGACCCGCCGCGGACGTGGAACCTCTTGAGTTCCCCCCCGTCGTCGGCGTACACGCTGCCGCCGTCCGTGAGGACGCCGTCCACGTCGAGGAGCAGCAGCTTGATGGGGGCGGCGCCGCGGGCTTGGGGGCCTCGACGAGCGGCATGTCCGCAGCGTCGGCCTGCATCGTCGGCTCGGGCTGGATCTCCTCGGCCTCGTCCTCGGCGCCGCCCTCGAAGGTCACGACCAGCCGGACGTCGCCGATGCGCACCTCGTCACCCGAGCCGAGCTTGTGCTTGGTGATCTTGGCGCCGTTGACGAACGTGCCCTTGGTCGAGCCGAGGTCGACGACCGACACCTCTTTGGTGGGCGAGACCTCGATGACCGCGTGCATGCGGCTCACCGACTCGTCCTCCAGCTGCAGGTGCGACGACGACAGTTTTCCAATCTTGATGGTCTCTTGATTCAGCTTCTCCGTCTTGAGCAGGGTGGTGCCCTTGAAGACCTGAATCGTAATCGGGATGGCGACTCCGCTAGCCATAACGTCCTCCGTGTGGCGGGCTCTCTTTTTTTGGAGCCAGTCACAGTTTCGGACATCTTTTTATTGGTTGGGTTCCAAACTTTTTATTTGCGCGGTAAAAAATTTCTGACAGCTTCTTCGACCCGCCAATTTTGCGAGTTTTCCGACGGTGGCGATGCAATCGCACCGCTGCTTACGGGGGCGCCTCAGGTGGGAGCGGCGGCCACACTGCCCCACCGCGAAGCGCGAGCGAGCGCTGGCCGCGCAAGCGATCGGAGGCCGGATCGCGGCGCCCGCCCCAACTGCGATCGGTCTGCGATCGGTCTGCGATCGGCAGCAATCGGATAACGATCGGATAACAATCGGGCGGCGATGGGTCTTGGCGAGACAAGCTGCAGGGTTAGAGGCTGGAGCGCAGCGAAGGTTTCAGCGATTTTTGCCCTTCAGCAGGGCAAAAACCCTTTGGCAATCTCAGGCCTGGGCGCGGGTGGCGCTGCGGCTGCCGGCGGCCGGGGCGCGCTTGCGCCCGCGATAGATGTAGTCGAGGCCCGGGTGGTCGGGGACCTCGACGGGCACCGCGATCTCGGCGAGGTTCTGGAAGCGCCCGGTGAGCCGCCCGAGCAGCTCCGGCTCGCGCTGCGCCGCCCACAGCGCCAGCACCCCGCCCGGCCGCAGCCCTTCTTCCAGATCGGCAAGCCCGTCCTCTGTATACAGCTCGGCGTTGCGCGGCCGCGACAGCGCGCTCGGCCCGTGGTCGAGGTCGAGCAGCAGCGCCAGGTAGCCGCCACTATCGAGCTTTACCTCGGGCAGGGTGCCGTAGCGCATCGCCCGCAGGTACGCCGACAGCCCCATCGGGTGCACGTGGACCCGCGGGTCGGCGAGCGGCGGCTCGCGGTGCAGGGTCGAGAGGTGGGTGCGGTTCCACTCGATGATCGCCGGGCAGTGCTCGACCACATCCACCCGGATGACCCGCGGGCTGTCGAGCACCGACGCCAGCAGGTGCCCCATGCCGAGCCCCGCGAGGAGCACGGTGATGTCGTGGCGGTCGCGCAGCGGCACCATGGCCAGGTTGAACAGCTCGCGCTCCGAGCGCCGCAGCGCGCTCTGCATCACCACCTGGTCGGCGCTGAGGATCTCAAAGCCGCCGGCGGCGCGGCGCAGGGTCAGCGCCTTGCCGTCGGGGTCGACCGCGGTCTCGATGGTCTCGCCCCGCGCCTCGCCAGGTCCGGCGCCGGAAGTTTTTTCGCCGGCCGCCCCTTTATCTCGTTCTGACTCGCCTGCGCTCATCGCGATATCACCCTCTTTGGCAGTGTTCCCCAAGTTACCGTTCCCACCTGGCTCGGCGGCTGTGCTATAGGAGCTCGCCGAAAGCCGATATCGAGGCCGATATCAAGGCCGATATCCAAGGAGAGACAAGATCTTGATCGTAACACAGAGGCGCCAACTTTCTCTTTCCAACGGCCGCCGGTTTAGCGTCTACTTTAGCGTCTCGTTTGCGGGCCCGAGCCTCGCTTGTGCCCACGTTTTTGGCAGCTGCCCGCCCGTGCTTTGCCAATCCCTACCCTTGCCGCGTCCCCAAGTGCCCTAATGCCTACCCGTCCAGATGTCCGCAACATTGCGATCGTCGCCCACGTCGACCACGGAAAGACCACGCTCGTCGATGGGCTGCTCAAGCAGGCCGGCGCCTTTCGGCGCGGCGAAGTCATTCACGAGTGTGCCCTGGACTCGAACGAGCTCGAGCGCGAGCGCGGCATCACGATCCTCTCCAAGTGCACCGCCATCACCTATAAAGGCACCCGCATCAACATCGTCGACACCCCCGGCCACGCCGACTTCGGCGGCGAGGTCGAGCGGGTGCTGCGCATGGTCGACTCGGTGCTGCTGCTCGTCGACGCATTCGAGGGGCCGCTGCCGCAGACGCGCTTTGTCACCCGCAAGGCGTTTGCCCTCGGCCTCAAGCCCATCCTCGTCGTCAACAAGATCGATCGCCCGGGCTGCGACCCCCAGGGCACCGTGAACTCGGTCTTCGATCTGTTCTGCGCGCTCAACGCCACCGACGAGCAGCTCGACTTCCCGGTGATCTTCGCCTCGGGCCGCAACGGCTACGCGGTCAAGGACCCGAGCGATCCGCCCGGCGATCTGACGCCGCTGCTCGACCTGATCGTCGACAAGGTCCCGCCGCCGGAGGCCGACGTGGACGCGCCGCTGTGCCTGCAGGTCGCCACGCTCGACTACGACGACTACCTCGGCTACGTCGCCATCGGCCGCATCCTGGCCGGGCGCATCGCCGCCGGCGAGCGCATCCTGCTCGCCCACAAGGACGGCACGAGCGAAGAGTTCCGCGTCGCCAAGCTGCTCGCCTTCCAGAGCCTCAAGCGCTTCGAGGTCGGCGATGCGCACGCCGGCGACATCGTCGCCGTCACCGGCATGGCCGAGCTCAACGTCGGCGAGACCCTGACCGCGATCACCGCCCCGCGCGTGCTGCCGCTGATGGCGGTCGACGAGCCGACGATCTCGATGCAGTTCATCGCCAACAACGGGCCGTTCGCCGGCACCGAGGGCAAGTACGTCACCACCCGCAACCTGCGCGAGCGGCTGTGGAAGGAGATCAAGTCCAACGTCGCCCTGCGCGTCGAGGACACCGAGTCGGCCGACACCTTCAAGGTCTCGGGCCGCGGCGAGCTGCACCTGTCGGTCCTCATCGAGACCATGCGCCGCGAGGGCTACGAGCTGTGCGTCTCGCAGCCGCAGGTCATCTTCCGCGACGGCCCGACCGGCAAGCAGGAGCCCTACGAGGATCTGCTCGTCGATGTCGACGATCCCTTCGTCGGGGTCGTGATCGAGAAGGTCGGGCGGCGCGCCGGGCGCATGCAGGACATGGGCCCCGCCGGCGCCGGCCGCACCCGCATCGAGTTCATCATCCCCTCGCGCGGGCTCATCGGCTACCGCAACGAGTTCCTCACCGACACTCGCGGGACCGGCATCATGAACCACAGCTTCCGCGAGTATGGGGCTTACGCCGGTCCCCTCAAGGGCCGCCCCAACGGTGTGCTCATCGTCCAGGATCACGGCGAGACCAACACCTACGGCCTGTTCTACTTGCAGGAGCGCGGCCAGCTCTTCCACGGCCCCGGCGACAAGGTCTACCCCGGTCAGATCGTCGGCATGCACTCGCGCGACAACGACCTCATCGTGAACCCCAGCAAGGCCAAGAAGCTCACCAACATCCGCACTACGGCGGCAGATGAGAAGCTGTTCCTCACCCCGCCGCGCGTGATGTCGCTGGAGGCGGCGCTGGAGTTCATCAACGACGACGAGCTCGTCGAGGTGACGCCCAAGGCGATCCGCCTGCGCAAGCGCTACCTCGATCACAACCTGCGCAAGCGCCACGAGAAGATCGCCTCGGCGGTCGCCGAAGACTAGACCCGGTGAGATACGGCTTGGCGCCGGCGGCGAGCGCCGCCGGGCACGGCCTGGATACCCAGCGGACGAAGGACGGCGCGGCGCGGGGGCTGTCGCCGGCGCCACTTTACCGCTTGCGGCTTGGGGAACTCACCTTCGGCTCCGACTGAAAACGCGGGGCCGGCTCGCTATTCGGGCTGGTTCAGGCGGTGCTGGGTGATCAGCTTGTAGAGGTGCATGCGGTCGATCTGGGCGCGCCGGGCCGCCTCGCTGATGTTGTTGCGGGTGGCCTTGAGCATGGCGGCCAGGTACTCGCGCTCGAAGGCGTCGATGAGCTGCTGCTTGGCGACCTTGAACGGCACCGCCAGGTCGACCAGCGGCGACCCGGCGGGCGGCAGCAGCTCGTTGGCGCCGGTGATCAGGTTCTCGCCGGGGGCGCGCACCGTCACCGGGTCCTCGTCGGGGATGTGGAAGGCGCGCTCGACGGCGTTGCGCAGCTCGCGCACGTTGCCGGGCCAGGTGTAGTCGTTGTCGCAGAGCCGCTCGATGACCTCGGCCAGAGGGGGGAAGCGCGGCCCGGGATCGCCTGACCCGGCGGGCTGGCCGGTGGTGAGGCGGTTGTAGAAGTACTCGACGAGCAGCGGGATGTCCTCGCGGCGCTCGCGCAGCGGCGGGACGTGGACGTTGACCACCGACAGCCGGTAGTACAGGTCCTGGCGGAAGCGGCGCTCGTTGACCTCGGTGGCGAGGATGCGGTTGGTCGCGGCGATGACCCGCACGTCGATCGGCCGGGTGCGCTCCGAGCCGACGCGGCGGACCTCGCGCCGCTCGAGCACGCGCAGGAGCTTGGGCTGCAGCGCCGTCGGCAGCTCGCCGATTTCGTCGAGGAACACGGTGCCGCCGTCGGCGCGCTCGAAGGCGCCGCGGTAGTCGCTGTGGGCGCCGGTGAACGCGCCCTTGGTGTGGCCGAGCAGCTCGCTCTCGATGAGGTTGGCGGGCAGCGCCGAGCAGTCGATGACCACGAACGGGCCGCTGGCCCGCTGGCTCGCCTGCACCAGCGCCTCGGCGACGGCCTCCTTGCCGGTGCCGGTCTCGCCGCTGATCAGCACGGTGGCCGAGCTGCGCGCGACCTGGGCGATGCGCGAGAACATCCGCCGCATCACCACGCTCGGCCCCACCATGTCGCCGAAGCGCCCCGCCGGGTGCAGCGCCGCGCGCACCGGCTCGTGATCGAGCGCGTCGAGCCGCAGCTTGGTCCGCCCGAGCGCAATGACGGTCCCCGAGCGCAGGATGAGGTCGTAGACGCGCATGCCGAAGGCGAAGGTGCCGTTGGTGCTGCCGACGTCGTGCAGGCGCCAGCCGGCGTTGGTGCGGACAATCTCGATGTGGTAGCCGCTGACGCTCTTGTCGGTCAGGCACAGGTGGTTGTTGTCGCGGGTGCCGACGCGCACCAGCATCTGCTCATCGCTGTCGCAGCTCTTGCCCTGATCGGGGCCCTCGATCACCGCCAGGCGGACACGCGGCAGGTCGATGACCGTCGAGAGTCCGCTGCTGTACGCCTCGGTCCGGAAGCCAAGCGGCTCGTGCATGAGGCGGACCATAGCACACCTTCTCGACCCCGCGACCGAGCGGGCACCGGTCAGCGCGCGGCTGGACACCCCGCCGCTGACGAGCCACGCGAGCCGCGGCGCTCGCCTCCGGCGCCACCCACTGCCAGGCGAAAATTACGGGTTTCAACTGGGGCGCAGCTTAGCGTGTATCGGGTGCACTGTCCGGCGGCTCTTCGGTAAGCGCCAGCAGGGCGAGCAGCTCTTCTCGCAAGAGCGCCAGCGCGTCGTGGCCCAGACCGCGCTGGCCGTCGGCACCGGCAGCGGCGCGGGCCGACGCGACCAGGCCGGCCAGGACCCCTTGATCCGCCGCGGACGGTGCCGCACGTGGCGGCCGGGGCAGTAGCTGCAGCGCCGGCGCGGCCCGGCTGAAGGCCTGCTTGCCGAGGGAACCAAGCCCGCGTCGCGGCCGCCCGCTCGCAGCCTCCGGTCGGGTCTCGCCTGTTGATGATGGACTCGCAGCAGCCGCCACGACCGCGGACTCTGCTTTTGGTACGGCTTCTACCGGCGGTTGTCCCGCGGTTCTTCCGCCAGGCGGCGCCTTTTCTGTTGGCTCGGCGGGCGGCTTCGCTCCCGCGCCCGTCATGCCTCCACGCGGCGCCTCTTCGGCTGTCGCGGCTTCGGCGGCCGGCTTCAGGCTCGCGCCCTTCTTGCCGCCGTGCAGCGCCTTTTCGGCTATCGCGGCTTCGGCGGCCGGCTTCAGGCTCGCGCCCTTCTTGCCGCCGTGCGGCGCCTCTTCGGCTGTCGCGCCTTCGGCGGCCGGCTTCAGGCTCGCGCCCTTCTTGCCGCCGTGCAGCGCCTCTTCGGCTGTCGCGCCTTCGGCGGGCGGCTTCGCGCTCGCGCCCTTCTTGTCGGTCAGCGAGGTCGCCGGTTTTGGTGGGGCTTTGGTTGCTGGGTCGGGCTTGAGCTTGGCCGCAGGCTTGGCCTTGGCCGTAGGACTTGCCGGGGTCGCGGGGCTCGCCGGAGCCTGGGCTTTCGCCGAGGCTACAGGCTTCGCCTTGGGAGGGCGCCTGGCCGCGGGCGCCGCTGGCTCCGCGCTCGCTGGCAGCTCGCGCGCTGGTGCCTCGCGTCGGGCCTTCGGCTCAGGCTCGCCCGGGCGCGGCGCCTTGGCCGCGGCGGACGTTACCACCGTCGGTGCTTCCCGCTTGGCGGGAGCGCCGGCGCCTTGCCTCTTGCGAGGCGAACTCTCGGATGTATGAGCAGAGGTCATGAAAGAAACGAAGGTCCATGGTCGTCAGGGGCCCCCGCCCCCATCCCCCGACGACAACCAGCTAGCTGTTCAGCGCGTTTTTTAGCACCTGGCTCGGCTTGAAGGTCAGCACCCGCCGCGCCGAGATCGTGATCTCGTCGCCGGTCTGCGGGTTGCGGCCGATGCGCGAGTTCTTGTCCCGCACCACGAAGTTGCCAAACCCGGAGAGCTTGATCTTCTCGCCGCTCTCCAGCGTCTTCTTGATGATATCAAACACGGCTTCGACGATCTGCGCGGCGTCCTTTTTCGAGAAGCCGCCCACGTGTTCATAGACATTCTCGATGATATCGGCCTTGGTCATCGTACGGCGATTGTCCATCGGGGTGCCCACCTGTCCTGCAATAAGTAATACTTCCTCGAGCTTACTCGACGGCTCTCGACGATGTCAAAGTAATTCATCTCATTATTTTCGTTAGATGGAATACAAATGGTCGAGCCAAATGGCGAGCCTGCGCAGGACCGGCGAACTCAACTACTGTTCCACGTCAGCAGCCGTTTGACCAGCCACAGCTCGCAAGCGGAGCCGTCCCTCGCCCGGCGATGGCGGCCTGGCGTTCGCTCGGTGTTCGCGTATGGTTCTCATGTCGAGGCACCGCGGCCCTAAAGCTGCGACAAAATCGTTTTTTTTCCTCACCCGCAAGCGCATGATGGCACCCGCTTAGGTTTTAGGAGCTGACCACGATGGGAAAATCGCGTGGCTCGGGACAGTCCCCGGGCACCCCGCCAAACGGCCACCGCAACGGCCAGACGCCTTCCTCTAATAACTCGGGCGGTCGTCCACCGAGCGGCAGTGGCCTTTCCGGAGGCGGCGGCAATTCCAGCGTGGAGAAGTTCTACGCCGAGCTCGATCGCTGCTGGAGCCTGCTGGAGCGCGGCGACCTCGATGGGGCCCAGAACCTGGCCCTGCAGCTGCTCCGCACCGACGGCGATGCCCCCGAGCTCTACGTGCTGCTCGGCATGATCGACGGCATGCAGGGCGAGCCCGAGAAGGCGCTCACCTACTACGAGCGCGCCATGGACATCGACCCCGAGTACGTCGAGCCGATCATCTGCGCCGCCGAGGTGCAGATCTGGGAGCTCGAGGACTTCGAGAAGGCGCTGGCGCTGTGCGAGCGGGCGCTCGACCTCGCCGAGGAGGAGGACGAGTACGTCGACGCCCTCTTGCTCAAGGCCGAGGCGCTGTCTAGCCTCGGGCGCGAGCAGGCGGCGTACTCCACCCTGCAGGAGCTGCCCGAGATCGCCCTGGGCGAGCCGAGCTACCACCTGCGGGCGGCCCGGCTGCTCCTCGACCTCGGCTACACCCCCGATGCCCACGAGCACTTCAAGCGGGCGCTGATGCTCGACGCCGACAACTCCGACGCAATCCACGGCATCGGCCTGTGCGCCGGCGAAGACGGCGATCGCGCGACCATGATCGACTGCTTCCAGAAGGTCCGCGTCGCCGACCTCGGCGAGGAGCCGCCGCCGTGGGGGGTCGCGCCCGAGCGCTTCGCCGCCCTGTGCAGCGCCGCCATCGACGAGCTCCCCGAGCCGCTGCGCAAGCTCATCGCCAACGTCCCGGTGATCGCCACCGACTACCCCTCGGAAGAGCTGGTCAAGGACGGCGTCGACCCGCGCGTGCTCGGCCTGTTCAACGGGGTGCCGCACGGCGACAAGCCCAGCGTGGGCGGCACGCCGCACCTGGACGCGATCTTCCTGTTCCAGCGCAACATCGAGCGCATGGCCTACAGCACCGAGGACGTCGAGAACGAGATCCACATCACCCTGGTCCACGAGGCCGGCCACTTCTTCGGCCTCTCCGACGACCAGCTCGAGGCCATGGGCCTCGGTTAGCCGCACCCGGGTCTACAGGAGCGTGTAGCGCAGCGCGACCAGACCCGCCACCACCCACAACAGCGGCCGCACTTCGTGCCGCCGCCCGGTCAGAAACTTGAGCACCGCATAGCTGAACACGCCCAGGCCGACGCCGTTGGCGATGCTGTAGGTGAGCGGCATGGTGACGAGGGTGAGGAACACCGGGATGATCTCGGTGTAGTCGCCGCGCTCGCCCCAGGCGATGAACCGCAGGTTGGTGATCATCATCGCCCCGACGAGGATCAGCGCCGGGGCGGTGGCCACCCCGGGCACCACGGCGAGCAGCGGCCAGGCGCAGCTGGCGAGCACGAACAAGAGGCCGACGACCACCGCGACCAGGCCCGTGCGCCCGCCTTCCTCGATGCCGGCGGCCGACTCGATGTAGGCGGTGGTCGTGCTGCTGCCGAGCAGCGCCCCGATGCACGAGGCCAGGGCGTCGCTGGTAAAGGCGCGGCCGGCGCGCGGCAGCTCGCCGTCGCGATCGAGGAACCCGGCGCGCGCCGACAGGCCGATGAGGGTCCCGGCGGTGTCGTCGATGGCGACGAACAGCATGGTCAGCAGCACCCCGGAGAGCGGCCACGACAGCGCCGCCCGCACGTCGAGCGCCAGGAACAGCGTGCGCGGCCACACCGGCAGCTGGAGCGGCGCGCCGGCCAGCCCGGCGAAGGTGGTCAGCTCGCCGCCCTCTGCCGGATAGACCGCGGCGCGGGTGGCGATGGCGAGCGCCGTGGTCGCGGCGATGCCGATGAGGATCGCCGCCGGCACCCGCCGCGCCAGCAGCACCGCGGTCACGTACAGCCCGCCCAGCGCCAAAAGCGGCGTCGCCTGCCGCAGGCTGCCCAGGGTGACCAGGGTCTGCGGATCGGCGACCACCAGCCCCGCCTTGCGCAGCCCGATGAGCGCCAGGAACAGCCCCACCCCGGCGGTCATCGCGTACTTGAGGTTGTGCGGCAGGCTGCTCAACAGCGCCTGTCGCACCCCGCCCTGCGATAGCACGGTGAACACCAGCCCGACGACGAACACCGCCCCGAGCGCGGTCTGCCACGGCACCTTCTGCCCGAGCACCACGGTAAACGCGAAGTAGGCGTTGAGCCCCATCCCCGGCGCCTGGGCGTAGGGGTAGCGTCCGAGGAGCCCCATCAGGATCGAGCCGCTCGCCGCCGCCAGCGCCGTCGCGGTGAGCAGCTCGGCGCGCGCCCCGGGGAACTTGATGGCCTGGCTGAGGATGTCCGGGTTTACCACCAGGATGTAGGCCATGGTCAGAAACGTCGTCAGGCCGGCCCGCAGCTCGCGCGGCAGGGTCGAGCCGCTCTGGGTGACGGCGAAAAAACGGTCGAGGAAGGTCGCCAGCCGGGCCGGCGCTCGCGGCGGGGGGAAATCGGCACGCATACGGTTCTCCGCAGGCCGCGTTTTCCCACAGGCGGGCGGCGCAGCGCAATCGCCCGCTGCGGTCCGGCGCCGCGGACCGGCGCTA
>DAOMZC010000150.1:0-10259 GCA_035437965.1 Pseudomonadota bacterium | reverse complement strand
CGCTCTGCGCGCTGGGCAGCCGCTTGACGCAGCCCGTGAGGGGATGGCGCACCCCGCCACCGTGGGCGCCGCGCATGCGGTGCTCGATGAGCGGGGCCAGCTTCTGGGCGATCAGCTCGCCCTCTTGATCGTCTGGGACGATGAGGAGCCACCCCGCCGCCGCAGGATCGTTGGCGTCTACGTCGTCTGGGGTTGCAAACGTCATGGCAGCGGCGGGCGGGGGCGGCTCCCAGAGCTTGCCGATCGACGCCTGCAGCAGCGCCGACCCGCTCACGCAGTGAGCTAGCGGACCTCCTTCATTGTCGAGCATACCGTTTAGAAGCCACTGCATTGAAGTGCCTCCGCATAAAGCTCGCTGCGAGCTGCTGTTACCGAGACGCCAGGGGTACGCTGCGCCTGATAGAGGAGACGTTCTTCCTCGCGTTCTTTACCAGGCTGCGGGTTCCATCAAGCAGACCAAACACGGTGGCGATCGGGTCTTCGCGGGCTAGCTGCTCATCCGGGGACGCTACAGCGCGTCCACCAACATCGCTTGGCCAGCTTCGATTGAATCCCGCCAAGAAGATGTAGCGTCCTTCCCCGGGAACGCCTGGCGGCAGTCAAGCGGGCACGATAAACCCCGATGGACCATGCTACATAATATCCGCGCTTTCTCGTCCGGACTCAAGTTGGTTGCGGGCCGGCGGATTGAGTCCAAGCAAATCAGGCCTGTGGGGGCTCTCGTCATGGACCCACCCGCCCCTCCTGGGCACCTCGGGGTCCGTCCAGCTGCCGGCGCCGCCTGTCGAGGGCGCGGCGGGCATGATCGATCGCCAGGGAGGACACCGGCAGCTGGCCGACGTCGCTGCTGCCTGCGACGTGCTTGTTCACGCACGAGGCGACGATGGTGTGAAACTCGCTCTCCAGGCTCTCCAGCTCGGCCGGGTCGGCGGTGCGGGCGGCGTCGGCGATGATCAGCACGCGATAGACCTGCTGCTGATCCGCCTCCAGCTTGCGATTGCGCACAAGGCCGATGACGACTGCAATCAAAGAGCCGGCGAAGCTCAGGGGGATGCCGACGACGTACAGGTACTCTTCCAGGGTGTCAAAGAAGCTCTGGTCGCCGCTGTTCAGATAGGCGGCGACGCCGGGATGAACCGGCAGCACGGGATTTTTGTCATCCGGATCGGGAGCCTCGATCTGGCTGGCGAGCGCGGAGAGCGCGGTCAGCTTGGTCTTGGCCTTGAAGATGGCTCGGCCGATAAGTCCGGCGACGACATTGAGCATGCGCTCGGGAGCGACGAGCCGATAGGTCACCGCGAGGCTGGTCACCGAGTCGTCAGGGATCGGCGGCCGGGCCTTGAAGGCGCCGGTGGGGACGTCGATCGACTCGAACCCGGGAAACCGCTGGGCGATTGCCTCGGCCGCCTCCAGCTCGATCAGGGCCGGGGCTCCCTTGGTCGCCTTGGCCACCGCCGCTACCACATCCACGGCCTCACCCGGACCTATCGGCCCGACGGCGAGCACGGCCGCCACCTGCTTGCGCTGCAGCGCCGGGCCAAGCTCGCCGAGCGGCAGGAAGACGCGCTTTACGCTGGGGGCGGCGACATTGAAGTAGCTGAGGATGGTATTGAGCGCGCTGGAGTTATATTCCTGCAGCGGCCCGGCCGGAATCGCGATCGTGCTGCCTGCCAGCTGCGACACGTCCTTGATCTCCGACTCGGGCGGAACGACCAGGGCGATGACGTCGCGGCGCAGGATTGCGATGGTCTGGCCGTTGGTCGGCGGCGCGACGTCGCTGCGCACGATCGCCAGGTCCACCCGGTTCTCCTCCATCGCCCGCGCGCTCTCCACCAGGTTGGCGACCGGCACGAGCTCCAAGTGCACCCGCGGATGCGCCGCCGCCGACCGCGACACGAAGGTCGACAAGGCGCGCTGGCCGCTGGTTCCCAGCGCGCCGCTGGTCAGGCGCAGGGTAGCGTGCGGCGACCACAGGTAGACAAGTGAGAGCAGCAGGCCGGCGACCAGCATGACGCCGGCGATAATGGCGCTGAGCCGTCGCGGCAGGTGTAGTCCGAGCATCATCGTACGGGAATATTAGCAAATAAACGCCTCGTCGGGCCGCAGCAGTCCATGGATGCGGTTGGCCCCGTTGTGCTTGCAAGGACTACGTCGCGTTGCTAGCGTCCTGGCCGGCGAGGCACCATGCGTATCCCTCCTCTTCCGTGGCCACTATTCCCCATCGCGGCTCTTTTCCTTTTTGGCCCTGGCGCCTCGCCGTTGTGCTTTGCGGCGCGCCCGGCCCGGCAGGCGGCGTGGGTTCGCCCGGCGGCCTGCCAGCCGCAAGCGGTGCATCGCCTGTTTCCCGAGGAAGACGGGATCTACCTGCTCTTTGTCTCACTCGCGGGCGTGGAGGATAGCGATGCGGAGCTTGGGGCGCGGGTCATAAGGGAGCTGACAGAGCGGCTGCCGGCTTGGCGGAGCAAGGAGCTTACGGCCGCACTCCCCAAGGACCTCCCAGCGAGCCAGACTAGGAGCGTTATCGAGACCCTCCGCTGCACGGTGAGCGACCATGCAGAGGCAGAGCAGCTCGGCCGCGCGACCGGAGCGACCGCCGTGATCTGGGGTCGCGCCAGCTGCTTGCTTCCCGACAGCGCCGCCTGCAGCACGCTACCGCTGGGCTGGGAACTTCCTCAGACCGCGGCGGCCCGCGGCGCAGCTCCCGCCGCGGAGAGCAGCCGCCTGCGGCTGGCTGTGACCGTGGTTCATGAGGCGCCCAAGACCGCGCTGGCCGCCGCGACGCCGCGCACCTGGCGGGTTGATGACATCGACCTGCCCAGCCACGATGCGGTCCACGCCCATGCCCTGCTCGACGAGGCCGCCGGCGTCTGGTCGCTGCGCGATCTGCGGCTCGAGCCCGGCCTGCAGTTCTTTTTGCGCGCGCGGCCCTACGTCGCAGGGGGCGAGGCGGGGGAGGCGCAGCTCGATGTGATCGTGGGCGGTCTGCAGGCGCTGCTCGGCAAGCCGGATGAAGGCAGGAAATCGATCGAGCATGCGCTGGCCCAGTGTCCCAGCGGCAGCTCGACGTGCAGGCTCGCCGGCCTTTATCGGCTCGGCATGCTGGAGGCGCGAATCGGGAATACGGACAAGTCCATCGCCTACATGACCGAAGCGCTGGGCGTCACCGAGCACCTCAAGGACCCGCGCGGGCAGCGGGTGATCCTGCACACGCTGGCCGTGCTGCAGGCAGAGTCAGGAGCCCTGATGCCGGCGCTGCGGCTGTTCGAGCGCGCGCTGGCGCAGAGCGAAGCGGCGCACGATCTGCCGCAGCAAGCCGAGGATCAGCGCTCGCTGGTCTACGTCTACTCTCGCCTTGGGGAGATCGGCTATGCCGACGCCGCGGCGGCGAAGGCGCTGGCGCTGTATCAGCGGCTGGGGAGCGTGCTCGGGCAGGCGAGCGTGCTCAATCAGCTGGGTCTGCTGTATGCCAGCGCCGGGACTCCCGAGGGCGCCGAGCAAGCCTATGCGCGAGCGCTCGCGCTGGTCCGCAAGAGCAAGCTCCTCAGCGTAGAGAGCACGGTGCTCGCCAACCAGGCGATGCTCTACCGGACCCGCGACCGTAGCCGGGCGATTCAGCTCACCCAGGAAGCGCTGCGTCTGGCGGAACAGGCGCGCGACATCGCAGGACAGGCGACCGCGCGCTCGAGCCTGGGCACGTTCTATCTGGAGCAGGGCGAGCTGCCGCGGGCCGAAGCAGAGCTCACCGCGGCGCTGTCCCTGCGCAAGCAGGCCCGCGATCGGCTGGGCGAGGCCTACACCCGCCGGAGCCTCGGGCAGCTTCGCCAGCGCCAGGGAAAATACGACGAGGCGTACCGCGAGCTCGAGCAAGCGCTGCGCCTGCAGACCATGGGCGGCAACCCACAAGAGCACACGGGGCTGGTGCTCGACATCGGCGCGCTGCTAAGTGAGCAGGGCAAGCACGAGCAGGCCCTGGCCTGGTACCGCGAAGCGCTGGCTGCCTACGAGAAGGCCAGCCACACCCAGGCCGTCACCGGCGTCCTCATGCGCCTGGCGCAGCTCCATGAGGGACGCGGCGACCTGCGCGAGGCCATCGCCGCGCTGGAGCGCGCGCTGCCCAAGCTCACGTCCGCGGCTGCGCAAGCGACGCGGCGCGAGATCCTGAGCGGGCTCGGGCAGCTGCTGGCGGAGTCCGGACGCGCGACCGAGGCCATGCAGCGCTACCGGGAAGCGGCCCACACGTGCATCGATCCCAAAGAAACCGACCAGAGCTACGTGCTGCTCGGTTATGCGCTGGACGTGGCGCTGGAGCACGGAGATAAAGCCGCGGCAGAGAAGATCACCGAGGAGTTCCGCCAGCGCGAGGCCCCCATGGACGTCCAGCTGTCCGCCGATGCGCAGCTCCTGGGCCGAACGCGCTCGCCGGACGCCGAGGGCAAGTATCAGTACATTGGCCTCCTGGGCCAGAGCTCGCCGCGGACCGAGACCGGCCAGGTGCTCTCCCAGCTGGCGCTGGCGGGTCTGTCCCGCATCCGCCATGCCGCGCAGTGGAAGGGCTGCCCGGGACTGCTGGTCCGCGCCGTGGATGACTCGGCGCTCCCCGTGGAAGTCGGCGACATCGTCCTGCGTGTGCAGGGGCAGTGTATATCGGGGACCGCTTCGCTGCTGCGCCTGCAGCGGCAGGCGCTCAAGGTCAAGGAGCTGCGGGTTGAATTGTGGCGCAATGGGGAGGTCCTCCAGGTCGTGTTGCCTGGGGGGAAGGTGCCGTTCTTCGCGAGCCCGTTCTGAGCGCTCGCGGCCTCAGGAAAATAGCGACTCCGCCGGGGCGAAGTGCCCTGGTCGACGTGCAGACGTATCATCTCGCTGCTCGCCGCGATTCGCCGCTTCGGTACGCTGACTACTGCGTGACGCCGCTCGGCAAAAGGAGCCAGTAGCGGCCCTCGCCACCCATGCGCCCGCCGAGCGCTGCGGCGGACGCATCATCACCCCAATAGATATCACCGCGCACCGCTCCCAGGATGCCGCTGCCGGTGTCTTGCGCGACGAGCAAGTGCTGCCACGCCGCGGTGCCGGGCGCGCCGCCGAGAGGCGCTCTGGTGTCGACCCAGATCGGCGTGCCGTGGGCGATGAACGCGCGGTCGATCGCCATCGAGCGCCGCGGCGTGAGGATGACGTCTTGCGACCCGACGGCGCCCGGCAGCTTTGACTCTTTGAAGAACACGAATGAGGGGTTCTGGTCGGCGATCTCGTCGAACTGGGTCGGATTGTCGGCGAACCACTTGCGAATCCCCGCCATCGTGCCGTTATAGGCGCCGGTAAGGACTCCTTTTTCTTTGAGCACGCCGCCGACGCCGCGGTACTTGTGGCCGTTCTTGCCGTCGAACCCGAGCCAGACCGTGGTGCCGTCGTCCATCACCGCCTTTGCCGAGCCTTCGATCTGCGCGAACAGTACATCGACCGGATCGTCGGCGTACATGATCTCCAGCTTCTGCTGCGCAAGCGCGCCTTTGCGAAGGTCGGAGCGCTTGAAGTAAGGGACGATGTTGCCCTTGTCATCGTGGCGTCCCCAGATGCGGCGGCCGTGCGCATCGGGAATGAACTGCGAGAGATCGACCATCACCAGGTCGGCTGGCCGCCCGAGGATCGGCACCGTGTACTTGCCGCCCTTCTTGCGCGAAGCGTGGAGCTCCTGCACGAAGTAGCCGGTGAGCTTGCCGACGGGACCGCTCTTGCCGGCGGCCTGCCACGGGGTGAACTCGGACTCGAAGAATTCGCGCGCGGCTTTATCGTCGCCCGGTTTGAGCTTGCTCGCTCTGTCGCAGGCCCCGCGCCACTGCCTCGCCTTGCCGCCGTGACCGTCGGCCCCAACCAGGTCATCGTCCTTGAGCTCGGCGAGCTTGGCGCAGGAGACTGTGAACGCGGACACCGCTTCGTGGTGCTTGTCCTCGGCCCAGCCGGGCAGCTCGCTCCACTTCGCTTTTGTCAGCTTGAGCTGATCGTGCGCGGGCGGTTTCTCGACGGTTGCATCTACGCACTCGTGCGCTTCGGCCTTCGCACAGCCGCAGAGCAGGGCCACTAGCAGGAGCTGCCTCATGGCTTGATGAATTGAGTTAGATGGGATCATGGGGCATGCTAACCCCTATGGAAAGTCCGCCCCTACTATTTTACGCCTACGCCGATCCAGATGAACGCTTCGCGGAGGAGCTGGAGAAGCACCTGTCCTCGATGGAGCACGAGGGTCTTATACGCTCGTGGAACGCTCGAATGATCAAGGCCGGTGAGGACCGCGGGAAAGAGATCGGGCGGAAGCTCAACGAGGCCGGGTACATTCTTTTTTTGGTTAGCGCAGACTTCTTGGCCGATTGCACGGAGCTCATTCAGCTGGCGCTGCAGCATCACAAAGCAAAGCGAGCAAAGATTATTCCCGTCCTCGTGCGGGCTGTCGATTGGAAGCGCTCGCCATTCGGCGCGCTTGCGCCGTGCCCGCGCAACGGCAAGTCCGTAAAGAGCTGGGCCGATCAAGATGAAGCCTGGCTGGACGTGGTGGAAAGTATCCGCGGGCTGCTCGATAAGGACGGCGCCGCCGGACCTTCACCGCCTCCCGAGCCGCCGCCGCCCCGGCGGCCAGCGGCGGCAGCGTACGACCGCAATGAGCTGCTTGACGCTCTGTGCAAGCTCTTGCCCGCGCAGTTCGAGCAGGTGCTGTTCCGGCTCAACATTCAGCCGGCGCAGCTATCGACCGACGCCCCGCGGGCAAAGTGCGCCGTTGAAATAATCCGCCTGCTGGAACAAGAAGACGGCGCACAAGGGCTGGTGCGTCTAGCGTCTATTATCAAAAAAGTTGCCCCCGCACTATCGCTTGGGTGACGGGCCTGGGAGTACCCGAGCTGGCTTCCGACCATGCGGCGGACAAGAAGTAAAAATGACTTGGCCGGGCAACGAATTGAAAAAACTGTGTTTTAATGGCCATATGGCTGGCTCGCCGATCAAACTCCGCAACCTGCGCATTCTGCTCGACGCCGTCCTCCGCAGCGACTCGGATCTCAATGCGTTCTGCCTGGATTATTTTAATGAGATCTACAGGCAGTTCGCCGGGGGGATGGATCGCACCACGAAGTACACCCTGCTACTGGATAAAGCCGACGCCAGTGAGATTGTAGAGTATCTGCGCGAGGCCCACCCCAAGCCATTCAGCAAGTACAGGCACCTGCTCACCGACGACAAATCCGTCTCCGCGGAGCCGCCGGGCGAGGCCGGGGAATCGGCGCCCCGCTGGTACGATCGCAATGAGCTCTTCGACTCCCTGTGCCAGCTTTTGCCGGCGCAGCTCGACTCGCTGACGTTTCGCTTGAAGGTTCCCATGGCCATGACATCCTCGGCGCCGGTACCGCAGGCGAGCCGCGCCGCTGAGCTCGTGCGCCTCCTGGAGCAGGAGGGGCCTTCAGGTCTTGAGCGGCTGGCGATGGCTATCAAACAGGTGGCGCCGCTGGTCCTGCCGCAAAGAGGAGCGGACTTCCTCTCCTCGCCCTTAGAGCGTCCGTTGCGCAGTGCAGTTCCAGGGTCAACGCGACGACGATAGCAGCTCCGCGATACTGAATGCTGGCTCTCTCGCCAGAGCGCGCCGTTAACGCCGGAGCAGCCTATTCTCAGGCGCCGCGGTTACTGCGACGGCGGCGTGTTATGATGGGGCTGGCTCTTTTTGCCAGTTGAGCTCCAAAGGGGTTATATGAGTCAAACAGTTCGCACCGTGCAGCGACTTGGCGACGGCGGGCTCGCGCTTGGACTCTTGTCCGCGGCGCTGCTCCTTCAGGTTCCCACGGCCCTCGCGCAGACAGGAAAGACGACGATGAAGCGGGCCGCGCCAGCGACGACCGCCGTGCCGACGCCGGAGCTCAAGCGGCAGCTCGGCGCGAGCCTCAATGCTTTCACACTCGACTTCTACCGCGCGGTGAACCGGCCCAGCCCGGGCAACCTGTTCGTGTCGCCCTACAGCATCGCGACGGCGCTGTCGATGACCAGCGCCGGTGCGCGCGGCAACACCCAGGCCGAGCTCGCGCGGACGCTGCACCTGGATCGCGTCGCGTCTTCGCCCGACTCGGTGCACGCGACCCTGGGCGCGCTCATCGCGGACTACAATGAGAAGACGCATCAAGCCACGCCGCGCGGCTTTCAGCTCGCCGTGGCAAACCGACTGTTTGGCGCCCAGGGAGCGACCTTCAAGCCCGACTTCCTGGCGGTGAATGCGCAGCTTTACGGCGCCGCGCTCGAGCCGCTCGATTTCGCCAAGGCCACCGAGCTCTCGCGCCAAGCGATTAACCAGTGGGTCGCGAACAAGACCTACAACAAGGTGACGGAGCTCATCGGCCCCGGCCAGCTCCTGCCCGATGCCAAGCTGGTCCTGGTCAACGCCATCTACTTTCGCGGCGACTGGGCCCTGCCGTTCGTCAAGGCGTTCACCGCGGAGGCGCCTTTTACCGTCGCAGCGGGCAAGAAGACGAGCGTCGCGATGATGCACCGCAGCGGCAGGTTCGGTTACTTCGAGAAGCCGGGCCAGCTGCAGGTCCTCGAGCTTCCATATAGCGGCGGCGAGCTGTCGATGCTCGTCGTGCTGCCGGCCCGGCCGGAGTCGCTCGCCCAGATCGAGAGCGGCCTGTCGACCGAAGACCTGAGCGCCTGGAGCGGCGGGCTGCAGCCCGAGGAGGTCAAGGTCAGCCTGCCCAAGTTCAAGATCACCTGGGGCACCCGAAACGTAGTGCCCGAGCTGAAGGCGCTCGGCATCAAAGACGCGTTCCTCTTTCCCAACGCCGATTTCTCGGGCATCGATGGCGGCCGCTCGCTCATCATCTCGCTGGTGCTTCACAAAGCGTTCGTCGATGTCAACGAAGAGGGAACCGAAGCGGCGGCGGCGACCGCGATAGTGGCGGCGCCTGGGGGGGCGCCGCCGGTGGCCCGAGAGCCCAAGGTGTTCACGGCGGACCGGCCGTTCCTGCTGCTGATTCGCGACAACCAGAGCGGCACCATCCTCTTTATCGGGCGCGTCACCAATCCGGCGGCGACCGCGTCGTGAAAAGAGCTTCAGGGCACGCAGGCGCAGACTGACGGCGAGCTGTCCCAATGACCGGTAGTGCACGAAGCGGCCTTGGCGCACTCGCACAGGCCGCGGCAGTCCCGGCCACCGCGCTCGGGGTCGCAGCTGTCCTGCGGATCGTCCACGCAGCTGCCGGCGCCCGGGCAGGCCAGGCCTGCCAGTCCGCCGCACACCACCGGTTTCTCTGCGACACAGACCGGCTGGGGCTCGCAAGGCGTGGTTACGCAGTTCACCTCACGCAGCTCGCAGCGCTCGCCGGGACCGCAGTCGACGACCGCGCACGCGGAGGTCTGTTCGGCGCCGCTGATCTTCTTGGTGTCGGGAACGGGTTCGCCGACCCCGCACCCCACGGTGGCGACGAACAGAGCCAGAAGCGGGAAGGACCGCAGTCCCAGCGAGAGCGAAGACAGCCTGATTGAACTGAGCATGGAGCACCCCCTATATCCAGGATAAGACTTGTCGCCGACGGCGAACGGAGTCTGAGCGAGCTCCGGCCGCCGCGCCAGCGCTGCCTGCATTCAGCAAGCTGCGGGCCAATCGCCGACGAGCTCCGGGTCCGGCCAAGTGAGCGATATCGTTGCGCAAGCAGCAGCCCGGCCCTCAGATTTTTGCGGCGCGTCGGCCGGCGGCGCCATACGTAGAGGTCTGTACCGGCTCGGGTACGTGCTCCGCTGGCCGGTCACCAGCGTCGCTGCACGCTCCGGCGCCGGGCGCACGCGCTCACTGCGCGCTAGTGACCCCGCGGCGGAGCGATGAGCGCCAGGTAGATCTCGAGCAGGCGCGCGTAGCTGCGCAGCTTGGGGTCCTGCTCCTTGACCAGGTTCTCGTGCGCCGCGCGCAGCCGCTCGGCCAGCTTGATGGCGTGAAGGTCGGCGCCGCTCCCAAGCTGCAGCTCCGCCGCGAGCCACAGCAGGGAGAGGTGCTCGGCGTTGACCTTCACCCCGGCGCGGTGGAGAAACTTATCGGAGTGGCCAAGGGCCTCGTGCAGCCACCGCCCGGCCTCGCCGAGCTGGCGGCGCTCCGCGGCGACCTCCGCCAGCTGGCCCTCGGCGAGCGCCAGCCCCTGCACGTGCTCGTCGAGGTCGGCGGCCGCGAGGCGCTCCTTGGCGAGCGTCCGCCGGGTCAGCAGCGCCCGCGCCGCCTCGCCCTCGTAGCTCTTTCCGCCCAGCTTCAG
>DAOMZC010000149.1:0-10285 GCA_035437965.1 Pseudomonadota bacterium | reverse complement strand
CCACTCGATCGCGTCCGCGAGGGCGACGTAGGCGCCGGTGATCGCCGCCGTGCGGGTGCCGCCATCGGCCTGCAGAACGTCGCAGTCGATCACGATCGTGTTCTCACCGAGGGCCTTCGTGTCCACGACCACGCGCAGCGCTCGACCGATCAGGCGCGAGATCTCGTGCGTGCGGCCGCCGATCCTGCCCTTCACGCTCTCCCTGTCGTTGCGGCTGTTCGTGGCGCGCGGCAGCATCGCGTACTCCGCAGTCACCCATCCCTTGCCCTTGCCCGCGAGCCAGCGCGGCACGCCGTTCGTGAAGGACGCGGTGCACAGCACCTTCGTGTCGCCGAA
Source organism: Pseudomonadota bacterium (assembly GCA_035437965.1). Classification (GTDB taxonomy): domain Bacteria; phylum Myxococcota_A; class Polyangia; order Palsa-1104; family JAEUJZ01; genus CALFML01. Next base: position 9,949 of record DAOMZC010000149.1, on the reverse strand, counting down.
TGAGATGAGCGCCGACCCCTCGGCCTGGCTGCTCCACCCGCTGCCCGCGACCCGCGCCGATCTGCTGTCGACCCCGCATGCGCCGGCGACCGAGTGGCTCCCGCACGAGGGCCTGCGCTATCGCCTGCACAGCCGCCACCACACGGCGGTACGCGTCGCCGCGGCCGCTGCGACCGCCGGGGACCCGGGCCCGAGCCTGTCGCTCCTGTGCTACCGCGGCCCCGGCGCCCACCGCCTGCTCGTCACCCGCTGGGCGGACGAGCCGAGCGCCCGCCTCTACGCCGGCGAGCGCGTCCTTGGCGAAGCCTTGATCGTGCTGGCCGGCTCGTAGCCGCCCGCGGATACAGCCCGCTCCGCTGAGCTGTCCCGGGCCGCCCGGAAGAAGAAACCCCGGCGCACTGACCGCTTCAGGTCCGAGGCGCCGGAGGTCGCCATAATGAGGCAGCCAGTTCGGGCAATCCCGCAGTTTATCGGCAATACTCAGCTATTAGTAAGCACTTGCGCGTGACCGCTGGGAGCCGGCGCGGTCTAGGCGTGCTACTATCCGCGTCCTCAGCCCGCCCCAGACCGATCATGCACAGCATAAACTTAGTTCACGATCTTCCGCCTTTCGACGAGCAGCACAACCTCCGTGTGGTCGTCGAGACGCCCCGCGGCGCCAACATCAAGATCAAGTTTGATGAAAACCTTGGCTGCTTCAGCCTGAGCCGCATCCTGCCCCTCGGCGTCGCCTACCCCTACGACTTCGGGTTCGTGCCGCAGACCCTGGCCCAGGACGGCGATCCGCTGGACGTGATGGTGCTGATCGATGCGGTGACCTACCCCGGGGTGGTCATCGCGTGCCGACCGCTCGGGGCGCTGCAGGTCGAGGAGCGCGGCCTGCGCGGGCGGCCCAACCATCGCCTGGTCGCGGTGCCGGTCAAGGCGGCGCGCAAGGACGAGGTGCGCAACTTCTCCGACCTCGGCCGCCGCATGCAGCAGGAGCTCGAGCGCTTCTTTGTGATGTCGTCGTCGTTCACCAGCAAGGACCCGGTGGTCCGCGGCTGGGTCGGCCCCGACGCCGCCGGTGAGATGGTGCAGCGGGCCATCGCGCGCTACAAAGAGCGCGCCGAGCGCGACGCCAACGACGGCGCCGCCGGCTCACGCGGCGACCGCAACCACCGCTCGCGCCACAGTCCCGCCCGCAGCCAGCCCGCCGTCGAATCAGCCGCCGCTTCGACCGCCTCAGCCGCTGCTCCGGCCGCCGCTCCGGCTGAAGAGAACAGCGCCTCTGAAGCGGCCCCCGCCGCTCCTGAATCGCGTCCGTCCGAGCCTGCAGCCACCAAGGCGTAAACGTCCGCGAGCGGCTCGCTGGACAGGGCGACTGAGCTTGGCTCAGCCCGGCTCAGCCCGGCTCATCCCAGCTCATCCCAGCTCATCCCAGCTCATCCCAGCTCATCGAAGACCGGCAAAGCCCGTGCTTGCCTTCTTGCCGGCCTCGTTGGGGGCGAACTTCAGGGCCCGCACGCCGGTGTCGCCGCCGACGTAGAAGCGCTCGCTCTTGTGAGTCTCGAAGATGAGGAGCTCCGACGCGGTGGTGATCCGGCGCACCCGCGCGATCGACAGCGCCTCGTGCCCCATCTCGATGTGGACCGTCAGATCGAGCTCCTCACCAACGAGGTAGCAGCCCTTGCCTTCCGGCCGCACGCCGGCCTCGCTCTCTAGCACCTTCTGTAGCAGTTCGGTCTTCATTGCCGTCCTTTTGTTCCTTGCCTGGCCCAAGGTACCGCCCCGGATAGCCCATGACAACAAACGCATAACAAAACTGCCGCCTGCGCCGCTTGCCCCAAGGCCCCCGCGCTAACCTTCCGCGCCGCGCCCGATTGGGGTCTCCGGGCGGGCCCCCGGGCGGCGAAACTACTTCACAAACGGGCCTCACTTGGGGCACTGTCGCTTATATCTAAACTGGCCGAACCTCGGAAATACTCGCCAGAACTCAGCAGCTACCTGGAGGCAAGTGGATGCGCACGTACAGCGAAGCGGATATTCGGGATGTGGCTCTAATCGGGCATGGAGGAGCTGGGAAGACTTCGCTGGGTGAGGCTATTCTTTACGACACCAAGTCGGTCACCCGGCTTGGTCGGGTAGACGAGGAGAGCTCGAACCTCGATACCGAGCCGGAAGAGAAGAAGCGCAAAGGCACCATCAACCCGCACGTAGCTGCGGTCGAGTGGCAAAAGACCAAGATCAACTTCATCGACACCAGCGGCCAGGGCGATTTCCTGGTCGATACGCTGGTGGCGATTGGGGCCGCCGACTCTGCGGTGTGCGTGGTCTCGGCCTCTGATGGAGTGCAGGTCTACACCGAGAAGACCTGGGAACAGGCCAATGAGCGCGGGCTGCCGCGCATCGTCTTTATCAACAAAATGGACCGCGAGCGCGCCGATTTCACCACCGCGCTCGAGCAGGTAGTCCGCACCCTGTCGGATAAGGCGGTGCCGGTCACCCTGCCGATCGGCCGCGAGGCGGGCTTTGCCGGCGTCGTCGATCTGGTCAGCAAGAAGGCCTACCGCTTCGACGGCGACGGCCGCGAGGCACAGGCGGGCGAGCTGCCGGCCGGCCTGGAGGCCGAGGTGACCGCGGCGCGCGACCGGCTGATCGAGGCGGTGGCCGCCTCGGACGACGACCTGATGGCCAACTTCTTCGACGCCGGCACCCTCACCGACGACGAGCTGGTCAGCGGCCTGCGCAAGGCGGTGGCGAGCTGCCAGGTGTTCCCGGTGCTGTGCGGCTCGGCGCTGCAGAACAAGGGCGTGCAGACGCTGCTCGACAGCATTGTGCAGATGCTGCCGCCCGCCGCCCAGGGGCGCCCGCGCACCGGCACCGGCAAGGGCGACGCCGAGGTCCGCCGCTCGCCCAAGACCAGCGAGCCGCTGTCCGCCTACGTCTTCAAGATGGTCCCCTCGGAAGTGGGCAAGATGGCGATGGTGCGCGTCATCTCGGGCAAGCTCACCTCGGACGCGCCGGTGTGGAACGCGACCAGCGAGAAATCCGAGCGCATCGGCCAGCTGTACCTGTTCACCCCCGGCAAGCGGATAAGCGTCGCCGAGGCCCATCCCGGCGACATCGTCGGCCTCGCCAAGCTCAAGGCGACCCACACCGGCCACACCCTGTGCGACGAGAAGGACCCCGTCAAGTTCGCCCAGCCCGAGGTGCCCGCCCCGGTCGTCCGCTACGCCCTCTCGCCCAAAGCCAAGACCGACGAGGCCAAGCTGGCCCAGAAGCTCCACGACATCGCCGAAGAGGACATCGCCCTCAAGATTGAGCACGACCCCGTCACCAAAGAGGCGCTGCTCGGCGGCTGCGGCCCCGTGCACATCGAGGCGACGCTAGAGAAGCTGCGCCGCGCCGGCATCGAGGTCGAGCTGCACCCGCCGCGCATCCCCTACCTGGAGACGATCCGCGGCCGCGCCAAGAACATCGAAGGCAAGCACAAGAAACAGACTGGCGGCAAAGGCCAGTACGGCGTCTGCTACATCGACATCGAGCCCGCCCCGCGCGGCTCCGGCTTCATCTTCGAGGACGCCATCGTCGGCGGCGCCATCCCCCGTCAGTTCATCCCCGCGGTCGAGAAGGGCATCCGCGACCGCATGGCCCGCGGCGGCCTTGCCGGCTACCAGTGCACCGACATCAAGGTCCGGGTCTTCGACGGCAAGTACCACGACGTGGACAGCGACTCGCGCAGCTTCGAGATGGCCGGCAGCAAGGGCTTCCTCGCCGCGTTCAAGCAGGCGCAGCCGATCATCCTCGAGCCGTACATGAAGATCGAGGTCACCTGCCCCGACGAGACCATGGGCTCGATCATCGGCGACCTGAACAACCGCCGCGCCCACATCGCCGGCATGGACAGCAAGGGCCGCAGCCAGATCGTCAAGGCGACGGTGCCGATGTCAGAGACCCTGGACTACTCGGCGTTCATGCGCTCGGCCACTGGCGGGCGCGGCAGCTTCGCTCTGGAGATGTCGCACTACGAGGAGATGCCGCAGCACCTCGCCGACAAGGTCATCGCCAGCAAGAAGCACGTCGAAGAAGAAGAAGAGTAGTTCCCAGCTCGAGGGTCACCGCAGCGAGCTGCAGCGGCGCGGGTCCCCCTTCCCTGCGATGTCTCCGTCGGGGCACAGGGCCCCGCCGAAAACATCTCCGGTCGGCCCACGCCGACGAAGCCCGAGCGTACCGAACGACCCCAAACGAAGCCCGAAACGCCCGAAAGCCCGACGAACCCTCGTCGATTAAAACAAAAAGCGCGCTGACCCTGCCACGCCAAGCGTGCAGAGCCGCGCGCTCTGTTTCAAGCTGGATACCCCGCTAAGGCCAAAGCCCCCGCGGCGTTAGCCCTTCTTGCGCGAGCCGCTGCCGACCAGATACTTCATCAGCCGCTTCTCGCCGACCGTGTGGATCTTGCCGTCGCTCACAAGCTCACTGAGCGGCTGCCGCAGCTTGTTCGCCAGCTCGTCGCGGCTGACGCCGATGTTGGTCAGCTGCTCGTTGCTGACGTTCTTGGCGATCTCGTTGCGGTTGAGGCCATCCTTGCTGTCGCTGAGCGTCTTCTGGATGACCTGCTTGAGGTTGGTCTTCTGGTTCTCATTGAGCCGCGTGCGGCGGGCCGGCTTGCCAGCCGGAGCCGCCGCCGGAGCGCGCGTCTTGCCGCCAAGCAGCGCTTCGGCAAAGTCCACCACACCCATGGTCGAGACCACCGACCAGACATCCTTGTGCTGCTTGATGCCGGCGATGAACTGCTCTACGTTGACCTTATTGTTCGGGTGCAGCTTGTAGAACATGGTCAGCGCGGCCTGGCGGCGCAGGTCTTCATTACGCGCCTGAAGCTCTTGCTCGAACAGCGAGCTTATATCAAGCGAGCCAGTCGCAGCCGGAGCCGAACCTTTCTTTGCAGCCATCTTAGAACCTCCTTCAAGTTTTGCAGGGGATGGCGTCTTTTGTACGACGCCTTGTGATGTGAACCGTTTTAGCTTCGGCTTGGCCGGGATTGGGCTGGCTTTACAGCCGAGACCATTGGGCCGCGCGATGCAGAAAGCGACTCAGAATTGATTAATAATGATCTGGTCGTCATTTCAATCGCAACAGATAATTGTGTCAAGTCAGTTTTGCGACGCAAAACGCAATCTCGGCAAGCGCGGCAAAGCCCCGCAAGCTACGGCAAGCCGCAGCAAGCGGCAACAAGCGGCAACCAATTTCTGACAGCGGCCGCCGCACGGCTGACAGGCAGCCACCGGACAGCTGCCCGTTAGCCGTCTCGCCGCGCCGCCCCATATAAAATGAAAGATGATAGGATTTGCCCATGATTCGGGGCGCGCTCACCAATAGCTCGCACAGGCTGCCGAGAAATGGCGACCGCCATAGCAGCCTGTTTCAAAAGCTACTACGCGACCTGATCACAGGACCTGCCGTGCTCACGGCCCCGAGGCCGCTCCGCGCAGAAGGCCCGGCGCTCAGGCCGCTCGCTACGCTTTTGCAACAGGCTCATAGCCGCCTGTGGCAAAAGCGACTACGCCGCCCGAATGCCTCCCCCGCCGTAGCCTTCTGCGCCCAAGAGCCGCGGCGCGCGCGAGCGCCCCAGCGGCTGGCTACGCTGCTTCAACAGACTGATAGGCGCCTTGATAGGATCGAGGCTCCGCGGTGGCAGGCGCGCGCACGGGCGGCGCTCCGCGGTTTGTAGCCACGGTCATACGTTCACATGCGGATTCGTCGCCATATCTCACCGCTGTATTTGAGCTTTCCCCTAATCCTCATCGCCGCGCTGGCGCTCGCCCGCTATTCCTATCGCAACGCCCGCCAGCTGGCGCAAAACAGTGAAGCCTCGGTCATCGATGGCCTTAACGCGCTCGGCGACCAGACGCGCAGCCGCGTCGAAAGCTTTATTATCGACTCGGACCGCGAGCTGTTCAATCTGGTCGACCTGGAGCACCTGCAGGACTTCAAGCGGCGCTGGTCCGAGATCGTGCGCCTATCAAACCTCGTCGAGACCGCGATTGTGCTGGATGAGAACCTGCAGCTTGTAAAAGACGGCTACGTCACCAAAAAGCCGAGCCGCCAGGGCAAGCACGCCGACACCTTCCAGCGCCTGTTCACCGAGCGCATCCTGCCCATGCTGCCGCTAACCGAGCTGCGCCCCGGTCAGCACCGCCACCTGCACACCCAGCACGAGGGCATCGACTACCTGCTCAGCTACATCAAGCGCCACGACACCGACAGCGGGCGGGTATTTTACATCATCCTCAAGGTGAACCTCGATTACCTCGTCGGGACGTTCTTCCCCGAGGTGGTGGTGCAGCCGATTGCCGGGCGGGTGCTGGTCTCGGTCCTCGGCAGCCGCGGCGAGGTGGTGTACGGGCAGGCGATCAAGGCCGCCGGCCGCTACGTGTACGACAAGCGCTTCGACACCACGATCTATCAGTGGCGGCTGCTCATGGCGCCGCTCGACAGCGCGCGGCTCCGCGCCGGGGCGCAGCAGCGGGTGCTGTCGGACACCCTGCTGATTGGCCTGATGCTCGGGGTGATGCTGCTCGGCACCGGGTTCCTCGTCTACGCCATCTCGTCCGAGCAGAAGGTGAGCGCCCTCAAGAGCGAGTTCATCAGCAACGTCAGCCACGAGCTCAAGACGCCGCTGTCGCTCATCCGGATGTTCGCCGAGCTGCTCATGCTCGGCAAGGTCAAGACCCCCGAGAAGGGCAAGGAGTACGCCGCCATCATCACCCGCGAGTCCGAGCGGCTGTCGCGCCTCATCGACAATGTGCTCGACTTCTCGCGCATCGAGCGCGGCAAGGCGGCCTACGAGATGAAGCCCGGCGATCTCGGCGAAGTCGTCGAGCGGGCCCTGGACTTTTACCGCTACCGGCTGGAGCGCGAGGGCCGGCAGCTCGCGGTGGACGTGCCGGCGGCGGTCCCCACGACCCTGCTCGATGAGAACGCGATGACGCTGCTGCTCTTGAACCTGGTCGACAACGCGGTCAAGTACGGCGGCACCGGCCCGATCTCGGTCCGGCTGCGCCCGAGCCGCCGCGGCGACGAGCTGCAGCTGTCGGTGACCGACCAGGGCCTGGGCATCGCCGCCGACGAGCAGCGCAAGGTCTTCGAGCGCTTCTATCGCACCCGCGCGGTGCGCAACACCAGCATCCGCGGCTCGGGCATCGGCCTGGCCCTGGTCAAGCACATCACCGAGGCCCACGGCGGTCGAGTCTGGGTCGAGAGCGAGCCCGGCAAGGGCTCGACTTTCGTGGTCACGCTGCCGGTGCGTAAACTGCCGCCCGAGCTCCCGTCCGAGCCGCCGCCCGACGCCGAGGCCGCGCTCGAGACCGAGGCCGGGCCGCCACCAACGTGAAAGAGCCAGTGGGCACGAAAATGGGCACCAGCCACTCTGGATCCAGCAGCAGCTCCCCCCCGGGCGCCCCGGGGAGCGCGAGCTCGTCGTCAAGCGTCATTGGAAGCGCCGGGGGAAGCGCCGGGGCGAGCGCCGCTTCAGGCTCCGTCTCGCAGACCGCGGGGACTTCCGGGAACTCGGGGCCGCTGTCCAGCGAGGTGGTCAAGAAGCAGCGCATCCTCCTTGTCGAGGACGAGCCCGACCTGGTGCGCGGCCTCACCGACGTGCTTGAGTTCGAGGGCTTCGAGGTCTGCAACCACATGGAGGGCCGCCCCGGGGTGCGCGAGATGCGCGAGCGCGGCGCCGATCTGGTGATCCTCGACCTCATGCTCCCCGACATCAACGGCTACCAGGTGTGCGAGGAGATCCGCACCTTCAACCAGGTGGTGCCGATCATCATCCTGACCGCCCGCGGCCAGGAGCTCGACAAGATCCGCGGACTTGAGGCCGGCGCCGACGACTACGTGACCAAGCCGTTCTCGATCGGCGAGCTGCTCGCCCGCATCAAGGCGATCCTGCGGCGCCTGGGCCGCACCCAGGGCAAGGAGCTTGAGACGATCCGCATCGGCAGCTGCGAGATCAACCTCAAGAAGCACACCCTGACCCGCGCCCGCAAGACGCAGATCCTGACGTTCTACGAGGTCGAGCTGCTCAAGATGCTGTTCGAGCGCGCCGACCAGCCGGTCTCGCGCGACGAGATCCTCGACAAGATCTGGGGCATCGAGGCCTACCCGACCAACCGCACGGTCGACAACTTCGTCGTCAAGCTGCGCAAGAAGCTGGAAGAAAACCAGCACCACCCCCGCCACATCCTGACCGTCTACGGCTACGGCTACAAGCTGGTGCCGTAGCCGAGCCCCCCCGAGACCCCCCGGTCCGCCCGCTCAGCCGGCGGTGCCGTTGCCGTGGTTGCCCGAGGTCCCGCCGCCGTTGTCGTTGGCGCGGGCCGAGCTGTCGTCGCCGTCATCATCGGCAGCGAGGCCGGCCTGGAACAGCTCGTGATCGACCTGGGGGACCCCATCCTGATCGGTGGAGTCGGGGGAGTGCGGAGCGCGGGTAGCTTTGGTCATCGGATTATCCAGTTTTGTGTCAATGGGAAGGACTGCGTGTTTTGTACTACGACGGGGCGCGGGGGCAAACCTGAATCTGATCGGCAGCGACGAGGGAGCTGTAGCGTGGCCAGGCCGTTTTGGACTAGGGACAATAGGTCCGCACGCTCTCGAATTCAGGCTGGTGGCGCAGCAGGTTGCAGGCGTCGGTGAGCGTGCCGGCGAGGTTGGCGGCGTAGTCGTCGGCGTAGATGCGGACAAAGCCATTGGCGCTGCCGAGCAGGAAGTAGCGCCCGTCGGGCGGCGCGTAGGCGGCGGTGGTCAGGTCGTCGTCGAAGCTCGGCAGCACCGCCAGCGGCATCTCGGCCTGCATGTCCCACAGCCGCACGACGCCGTCCTTGGCCAGGATGAGCAGCCGCTTGCCCGACGGCGACAGGGTGGCCAGGATGATGTTGTCGGCGAAGCCCTGCAGGGACGACAGCTGGGTCGCGGTGGCCGGGTCCCAGATGCGCACCGAGCGATCCTCGGCCGCGGTGATGAGGCGCAGCCCGGCGGCGGTGCGCTGGAACACCGCCGAGTTTACGACCTTGTGGTGCAGCGGCAGGGCGCGCTCGGCGCGCAGCGTCTCGGGGTTGCGCAGGAAGGTCTCGCCCTCGGTGCCGGAGCTTACGAGCAGCGAGCCGTCGGGCGCGAACTCGGTCCACACCAGGTCGCCGCCGTGGCCCTCGGCGGTGCGCAGCTGCAGGCCGGTGAGCACGTCCCAGCTGCGCAGCGTGCCGTCGTCGCCGCCGGTCACCAGGCGCCGGCCGTCCGGGGAGAAGGCGAGGGTGAACACCGCCCCGTTGTGCCCGCTCAAGACCTTGAGGAGCTGGCCGGTGTGACCGTCCCACAGGCGCACGTCGGCGTCGGTGCTGCTGGTCGCGATGCGGTCGCCGTCGGGGGAGAAGGCGACGCAGTTGACCAGGTGGCGGTGGCCGCTCATCACCGCCAGCGGCTCGCCGCCCGGCCAGCGCCACAGCCGCGCGGTGTAGTCGTAGCCGGCGGTGGCGATGCGGGTCCCGTCGGGCGAGAACACGGCGCTGGCGATCGGGCGGGTGTGGCCCTGCAGGATCGCCACCGGGGTGCCGCTGCGCACGTCCCAGATCCGCGCCGTCTTGTCGTAGCTGGCGGTCACCGCCTCGGCGCCGCTCGGGGCGAAGGCGGCGGCGTAGATGGAGTTGCTGTGGCCGCGCAGCACGGCGATGTTCTGCTCGGTGCGCACGTCCCACAGCCGGACCGTGCGGTCGTGGCCGGCGGAGATGAGGTGCTGGCTGCTCGGCGAGAAGCCGAGCCCGTCGACCACGCCCGAGTGACCGACGAAGCGCGCCCGCAGCGCCCCGGTGTGCCCATCCCACAGCTTGACCACGCCGTCGGTGCCGGCGGTGGCGATGTAGTCGCCGCTCGGCGCGATCGACAGGGCGTGCAGCGGCGAGCCGTGGTCGAGCAC
>DAOMZC010000148.1:0-10301 GCA_035437965.1 Pseudomonadota bacterium | reverse complement strand
ACGCCTTCAAGTCAAGTCGGAACTAATCGCTCCCCGCCGCGCGCTCCATTGAAGAGCCAAGCGTCGACGGCAAGTCGACACTGTTTTTCCCCCCGTCACGCTTCCCGATGACCGCCGCGGGAAAGCGGCGCGGCCGGCCAGTCGATGCCACCGGGCCGCCGCCGTGCCGTCACTCTCCTTCGGGAACAGCGCCGAGCTTCTGCCCCCAGCGCCCGATCGCGTCGTAGACCTCGCGGAAGCCGTGACCGGCCGCGGTCAGCTCATACTCGACCCGCACCGGCGGTCCGGGCAGCACGTGGCGCTGCACGAGCCCCGCCCGCTGCAGGTCCTTGAGCCGCTCGGACAGCATCCGATCGCCGATGCTGTTGAGGCGCTCCAAAAGCTCGGAGAAGCGCGCCGGTCCGTCCGCCAGGGCCGCGATGAGCAGGCCATTCCACGGCTTGGCCAGGATCTCCATGGCGAGCTGGAAGTGCGGACACAGTTCTTGGCAGTGACGCTTCACTCCTTAATATGTAGTCCTTGTACTTCCCGAAAGGAAGGGACTTGCCAAAATAGCTGTGCACCTTATTATCTTCCTTTAAAGAAGCTGCTTTCAAAAAGGAGGACCCAGCCGCCATGACCACTTCCCCTGTCGCCCCCCACCTGTTCTCTCCCTTTCAGCTCGGCCCACTGACGCTGCCCAGCCGCATCGTCATGGCCCCCATGACCCGCAGCCGCGCCGGCGCCGGCAACGTACCGACGGAGCTGTTCGCGCTCTACTACAGCCAGCGCGCCGCCGCCGGTCTCATCCTCACCGAGGCGACCCAGGTGACCCCCGAGGGCCAGGGCTACGTGCGCACGCCGGGCATCCACTCCGATGAGCAGGTCGCCGGCTGGCGGCAGGTCACCGATGCTGTGCATCGCGCCGGCGGCCGCATCTTCTTGCAGCTGTGGCACGTCGGCCGCATCTCGCACACCTCGTTCCAGCCCGGCGGCGCGGCGCCGGTCGCGCCCTCGGCGATCCAGGCCAAGGGCACGACCTACACGCTGCAGGGACCCGCGCCATTTAGTCCCCCGCGGGCGCTGCAGCGCGACGAGATCGCCAAGGTGGTCGCGCAGTTCGCCGACGGCGCCCGGCGATCCCTCGCCGCTGGCTTCGACGGCGTCGAGATCCACGGCGCCAACGGCTACCTCATCGACCAGTTCCTGCGCGACGGCTCGAACCACCGCACCGACGACTACGGCGGCTCGGTCCAGGGTCGGGCCCGCTCCCTCTTGGAGGTCACCGAGGCCGTCACCGGCGTCTGGGGCAAGGCTCGAGTGGGCGCCCGGCTGTCGCCGAGCGTCGCCTTCAACGACATGAGCGACTCCGACCCGGCGGCGACGTTCGGCTACGCCGCCGGCGAGCTGCGCGGGCGCCTTGGCTACTTGCATGTGATCGAGGGAGTCGGCGGCGCGATGGCGCACCGCGGGCCCCGGCTGGCGCCGCTGCTCAAGCAGCGCTTCGGCGGTCCGCTCATCCTCAACGGCGGCTACGATCGCGACACCGCCGAAGCGGCGCTCGCCGCCGGCGAGGCGGAGCTCATCTCGTTCGGCGCGCCGTACCTGGCAAACCCCGATCTGCCGGCGCGCTTTCTCGCCGGGGCGCCGCTCAACGCTCCCGACCAGGCGACCTTCTACAGTGAAGGAGCCAAGGGCTACGTCGACTATCCCGCGCTCGCCGCCGGCTGAGCTCCGTCCTACAGCTTCTTGCCGGTGAAGGCGGTGCTGATCTCGACCGACGCCCCGAGCACCGCGGCCGTGGGCTTGCCCTGGGCGTCCACCGGCCCGGCCCACAGGCAGCCGCCGGCAAAGCCCGTCTTCACCGCGCCGCCGGTCATGCCGCTGGCGGTCCACAGCGAGCCGAGCTTGGTCGTCTCCAGCTTGGCGGTGGCGGCCGAGATGCCCAGCAGCACGCAGTTCACCCCATTGGTGGCAACGCCCGCCCCGAGGAGCAGGTTGAAGTCGGTCCCCAGCTCGCTGATCAGCCCGAACGCATCGGCGGACGAGGTGCTGATGGTGCCGTTGCAGACCGGCTTGCAGTCCGGGTTGGTGGTGCCGGCGCCGCAGTCCGCGGGCAGCGGCGCCACGGTCTGGCCGCTGCAGCTCTGCGTCGGAATCTTTACCCACATGCGGTGCTGAAACGTCGCGTCGCGCTGATCGATGGCGACCTGGGTCGGCCAGACCTCGCTCGGGCAGACGACGTCGGGCCGCGCGCAGTCGATGTTGAACGAGAACGGCGTTCCCTGGTGGGTGAAGGTGAAAGAGCCGCCGGTCGGCGCCAGGCTCTGGTGATAGACCGAGCCGCCGACCTTTACATCCACCTCCATGGTCGTGCCGTAGGTGATTGCCCAGTTGCCGGTGACGTCGGGGGCGGGGCTCTTCGAGTTGAACGCCCCGCCGCAGCCGCCGCCGTTATCGGCGCCCAGCAGGAACGGCAGCGCGCACAGGGGAAGGATCGCGGCCCGACGGGTAAATCGACGTAAGCTCTGGGTGGTCATAAGTACCTCCGCTGTTTAAGGAATCGCGGCAGAGCGGTGCCGCTCGGCACCGGCTCGCCGGCCGGCTCTCCATCGACAAGCCGGCTGCCGCTCTGATCGGCGGCAACAGTGATTCTATACACATTGTAAGGAGCCTGGCGCACCGGGCTCCAGGCTGCAGGTTCCCTATTGATTGGGACGGTCTGAAGGCAGGTCCAGAATCAGGACTGCGGCAGCGCGAAGCTGACCCCGAGCTCGATCATGCCGAACGGGTTTGGATAGGTGTCGGTGCCGAAGGTGAGCACGCCGAACAGGCCGAGCCAGGGCACCGGCTCGATGCGGACGCCCCCCGTGGCGGCGAAGATGAAAAGAGGAGTCGGCGTGCAGCTCGGCTGGCCGAGCGCATCATGGGTGCAGGTCGCGTTGAGCCCCGCGACCAGGCCGCCCACCAGCGGTCGCACGCGTCGTCCCGGCCGCAGCGCGACGCGGTAGCCGGCGGAGCCGAACGTGTGGCCGCGGTCATCGCCGACCCCGATGATGAAGCCGACGCGCGCCCACAGCTCGTGGATGGCGGCGAAGCGGATGCCGGCGCCGAGCATCAGCGGCGCGTCGTTGGCGTAGGGGACAAAGCCGACCGTGACATCGACAAACAGCGCCTGGGAATAGCCCCGCCCAAGCGGCGACTCAATCACGGGCGCCGGCCCGCCGACCCCCGGCGGCGCGATGACCCCCGACGGCCCAACGACCGTCGGCGGCCCGGCAACCGCCGGCGGCTCGGTGACCCCTGGCGGCCCGGCAACCGCCGGCGGCTCGGTGACCCCTGGCGGCTCGGCGACGACCGGCGACCCGACAGCCACCGAGGGCGAGCTGTCGGTCGTCTGCGCGCGGCCCCCGCTTGGCCAGGCGGACAGCCAGCCGCACAGGCCCAGCGCGACGGCGCCACGGGCCCCGGACCACGACATACGCCGGACTCGGCAAGGGGACGACGGCTGGTTCAGCGGCTTCACGCCGCAGAAGATAGATCAGCCGGCGAGGCGGCAAAAGAGGATGCTTGGCTACAGGTGGTGCTGGGTGATGAGCTTGTGCAGGTACATCCGATCGATCTGGGCGCGGCGCGCCGCCTCGCTGACGTTCGAGCGGGTGGCGCGCAGCATCGCGCTTATGTACTCCCGCTCGAACGCATCGATCAGCTGCTGCTTGGCGACCTTGAACGGCACGCTCAGATCGATGGCGACGCCGCCCGCCTCGGTGGCCGGCGGCGCCTCCCCCGGGGCGTGGCCGGTGAGCGGGTCGTCGCCGGGCAGGTGGATGACGCGCTCGACGGCGTTGCGCAGCTCGCGCACGTTGCCCGGCCAGGTGTAGTCGCTGTCGCACAGGCGCTCGATCACCTCGCCGAGCGGCGGGCCGCGGCGCCCATCGGTGAGCTGGTTGTACATGTGCTCGATGAGCAGCGGGATGTCCTCGCGGCGATCGCGCAGCGGCGGCACGGTCAGCTTCACCACCTGCAGGCGGTAGTAAAGGTCCTGGCGGAAGCGGCGCTCGTTGACCTCGGTGCCGAGGATGCGGTTGGTGGCGGCGATGACCCGCACATCGGTGGGGCGGACCTGCTCGGAGCCGATGCGGCGGACCTCGCGGCGCTCCAGCACGCGCAAGAGCTTGGGCTGCAGATCCAGCGGCAGCTCGCCGATCTCATCGAGGAACACGGTGCCGCCGTCGGCGCGCTCGAAGGCGCCGCGGTAGTCGGTGTGGGCGCCGGTGAAGGCGCCCTTGACGTGCCCGAACAGCTCGCTCTCGATGAGGTTCTGCGGCAGCGAGGAGCAGTCGATGACCACCAGCGGCGCCCGCGCCCGCGGGCTGGCCTGCACCAGGGCCTCGGTGACCGCCTCCTTGCCGGTGCCGGTCTCCCCGGTGATGAGCACGGTGGCGTTGCTGCCGGCGACCTGCTGGATGCGCGCGAACAGCTGGCGCATGGGCACGCTCTGGCCGACCATGTCGAAGAAGCGCCCCGAGGGGTGCAGGGCAGCGCGCACCGGCGTGTCGTCCATGGCGTCGAACCGCACCTTGGTGCGGCCCAGGCTCAGCACGCAGCCCGAGCGCAAGAGGATCTCGTACACCCGCAGGCCGCCGACGAAGGTGCCGTTGGTGCTGCCGACGTCGCGCAGCCGCCAGCCGGCCGCGGTGCGCAGGATCTCCAGGTGGTAGCCGCTGACGTTCTTGTCGCTCAGCACCAGGTGGTTGTTCTCCCGCGTGCCGACCCGCAGCACCATCTCATCATCGCTGTCGCAGGAGATTCCCTGATCCGGCCCTTCGACTACCGCGAGGCGCCCCCGCTGCAGGTCAACGGCCGTGGGGAGCTCGGAGGCCCGCTGCATGAGCAGGGTATCTACATCATCCATCATACCCGCATCGTATCACGCGGCCTCGACGGGGTTCCATGGGGACGGCGCGCCCGCGAGAGCGATCGCCAGCCGGCTTCACATTGTCTTCACCCAGGTCGTTCTCAATCGTTCTCAGATCGTTCTCAGATCGTTCTCAGGTCGTTCTCAAGTTGGTCTCAAGTTGGTCTCAAGTTTTCTGGGGGCCATTCCCGAGCCATTCCCAGTCAGCCCGCTTGCCGGGCGAGCCGCCGGTGGGCGGGGCCGCGCATTCCATTGAAGAGCCAAGCGTCGACGGCAAGTCGACACTGTTTTTCCCCCCGTCACGCTTCCCGATGACCGCCGCGGGAAAGCGGCGCGGCCGGCCAGTCGATGCCACCGGGCCGCCGCCGTGCCGTCACTCTCCTTCGGGAACAGCGCCGAGCTTCTGCCCCCAGCGCCCGATCGCGTCGTAGACCTCGCGGAAGCCGTGACCGGCCGCGGTCAGCTCATACTCGACCCGCACCGGCGGTCCGGGCAGCACGTGGCGCTGCACGAGCCCCGCCCGCTGCAGGTCCTTGAGCCGCTCGGACAGCATCCGATCGCCGATGCTGTTGAGGCGCTCCAAAAGCTCGGAGAAGCGCGCCGGTCCGTCCGCCAGGGCCGCGATGAGCAGGCCATTCCACGGCTTGGCCAGGATCTCCATGGCGAGCTGGAAGTGCGGACACAGTTCTTGGCAGTGACGCTTCACTCCTTAATATGTAGTCCTTGTACTTCCCGAAAGGAAGGGACTTGCCAAAATAGCTGTGCACCTTATTATCTTCCTTTAAAGAAGCTGCTTTCAAAAAGGAGGACCCAGCCGCCATGACCACTTCCCCTGTCGCCCCCCACCTGTTCTCTCCCTTTCAGCTCGGCCCACTGACGCTGCCCAGCCGCATCGTCATGGCCCCCATGACCCGCAGCCGCGCCGGCGCCGGCAACGTACCGACGGAGCTGTTCGCGCTCTACTACAGCCAGCGCGCCGCCGCCGGTCTCATCCTCACCGAGGCGACCCAGGTGACCCCCGAGGGCCAGGGCTACGTGCGCACGCCGGGCATCCACTCCGATGAGCAGGTCGCCGGCTGGCGGCAGGTCACCGATGCTGTGCATCGCGCCGGCGGCCGCATCTTCTTGCAGCTGTGGCACGTCGGCCGCATCTCGCACACCTCGTTCCAGCCCGGCGGCGCGGCGCCGGTCGCGCCCTCGGCGATCCAGGCCAAGGGCACGACCTACACGCTGCAGGGACCCGCGCCATTTAGTCCCCCGCGGGCGCTGCAGCGCGACGAGATCGCCAAGGTGGTCGCGCAGTTCGCCGACGGCGCCCGGCGATCCCTCGCCGCTGGCTTCGACGGCGTCGAGATCCACGGCGCCAACGGCTACCTCATCGACCAGTTCCTGCGCGACGGCTCGAACCACCGCACCGACGACTACGGCGGCTCGGTCCAGGGTCGGGCCCGCTCCCTCTTGGAGGTCACCGAGGCCGTCACCGGCGTCTGGGGCAAGGCTCGAGTGGGCGCCCGGCTGTCGCCGAGCGTCGCCTTCAACGACATGAGCGACTCCGACCCGGCGGCGACGTTCGGCTACGCCGCCGGCGAGCTGCGCGGGCGCCTTGGCTACTTGCATGTGATCGAGGGAGTCGGCGGCGCGATGGCGCACCGCGGGCCCCGGCTGGCGCCGCTGCTCAAGCAGCGCTTCGGCGGTCCGCTCATCCTCAACGGCGGCTACGATCGCGACACCGCCGAAGCGGCGCTCGCCGCCGGCGAGGCGGAGCTCATCTCGTTCGGCGCGCCGTACCTGGCAAACCCCGATCTGCCGGCGCGCTTTCTCGCCGGGGCGCCGCTCAACGCTCCCGACCAGGCGACCTTCTACAGTGAAGGAGCCAAGGGCTACGTCGACTATCCCGCGCTCGCCGCCGGCTGAGCTCCGTCCTACAGCTTCTTGCCGGTGAAGGCGGTGCTGATCTCGACCGACGCCCCGAGCACCGCGGCCGTGGGCTTGCCCTGGGCGTCCACCGGCCCGGCCCACAGGCAGCCGCCGGCAAAGCCCGTCTTCACCGCGCCGCCGGTCATGCCGCTGGCGGTCCACAGCGAGCCGAGCTTGGTCGTCTCCAGCTTGGCGGTGGCGGCCGAGATGCCCAGCAGCACGCAGTTCACCCCATTGGTGGCAACGCCCGCCCCGAGGAGCAGGTTGAAGTCGGTCCCCAGCTCGCTGATCAGCCCGAACGCATCGGCGGACGAGGTGCTGATGGTGCCGTTGCAGACCGGCTTGCAGTCCGGGTTGGTGGTGCCGGCGCCGCAGTCCGCGGGCAGCGGCGCCACGGTCTGGCCGCTGCAGCTCTGCGTCGGAATCTTTACCCACATGCGGTGCTGAAACGTCGCGTCGCGCTGATCGATGGCGACCTGGGTCGGCCAGACCTCGCTCGGGCAGACGACGTCGGGCCGCGCGCAGTCGATGTTGAACGAGAACGGCGTTCCCTGGTGGGTGAAGGTGAAAGAGCCGCCGGTCGGCGCCAGGCTCTGGTGATAGACCGAGCCGCCGACCTTTACATCCACCTCCATGGTCGTGCCGTAGGTGATTGCCCAGTTGCCGGTGACGTCGGGGGCGGGGCTCTTCGAGTTGAACGCCCCGCCGCAGCCGCCGCCGTTATCGGCGCCCAGCAGGAACGGCAGCGCGCACAGGGGAAGGATCGCGGCCCGACGGGTAAATCGACGTAAGCTCTGGGTGGTCATAAGTACCTCCGCTGTTTAAGGAATCGCGGCAGAGCGGTGCCGCTCGGCACCGGCTCGCCGGCCGGCTCTCCATCGACAAGCCGGCTGCCGCTCTGATCGGCGGCAACAGTGATTCTATACACATTGTAAGGAGCCTGGCGCACCGGGCTCCAGGCTGCAGGTTCCCTATTGATTGGGACGGTCTGAAGGCAGGTCCAGAATCAGGACTGCGGCAGCGCGAAGCTGACCCCGAGCTCGATCATGCCGAACGGGTTTGGATAGGTGTCGGTGCCGAAGGTGAGCACGCCGAACAGGCCGAGCCAGGGCACCGGCTCGATGCGGACGCCCCCCGTGGCGGCGAAGATGAAAAGAGGAGTCGGCGTGCAGCTCGGCTGGCCGAGCGCATCATGGGTGCAGGTCGCGTTGAGCCCCGCGACCAGGCCGCCCACCAGCGGTCGCACGCGTCGTCCCGGCCGCAGCGCGACGCGGTAGCCGGCGGAGCCGAACGTGTGGCCGCGGTCATCGCCGACCCCGATGATGAAGCCGACGCGCGCCCACAGCTCGTGGATGGCGGCGAAGCGGATGCCGGCGCCGAGCATCAGCGGCGCGTCGTTGGCGTAGGGGACAAAGCCGACCGTGACATCGACAAACAGCGCCTGGGAATAGCCCCGCCCAAGCGGCGACTCAATCACGGGCGCCGGCCCGCCGACCCCCGGCGGCGCGATGACCCCCGACGGCCCAACGACCGTCGGCGGCCCGGCAACCGCCGGCGGCTCGGTGACCCCTGGCGGCCCGGCAACCGCCGGCGGCTCGGTGACCCCTGGCGGCTCGGCGACGACCGGCGACCCGACAGCCACCGAGGGCGAGCTGTCGGTCGTCTGCGCGCGGCCCCCGCTTGGCCAGGCGGACAGCCAGCCGCACAGGCCCAGCGCGACGGCGCCACGGGCCCCGGACCACGACATACGCCGGACTCGGCAAGGGGACGACGGCTGGTTCAGCGGCTTCACGCCGCAGAAGATAGATCAGCCGGCGAGGCGGCAAAAGAGGATGCTTGGCTACAGGTGGTGCTGGGTGATGAGCTTGTGCAGGTACATCCGATCGATCTGGGCGCGGCGCGCCGCCTCGCTGACGTTCGAGCGGGTGGCGCGCAGCATCGCGCTTATGTACTCCCGCTCGAACGCATCGATCAGCTGCTGCTTGGCGACCTTGAACGGCACGCTCAGATCGATGGCGACGCCGCCCGCCTCGGTGGCCGGCGGCGCCTCCCCCGGGGCGTGGCCGGTGAGCGGGTCGTCGCCGGGCAGGTGGATGACGCGCTCGACGGCGTTGCGCAGCTCGCGCACGTTGCCCGGCCAGGTGTAGTCGCTGTCGCACAGGCGCTCGATCACCTCGCCGAGCGGCGGGCCGCGGCGCCCATCGGTGAGCTGGTTGTACATGTGCTCGATGAGCAGCGGGATGTCCTCGCGGCGATCGCGCAGCGGCGGCACGGTCAGCTTCACCACCTGCAGGCGGTAGTAAAGGTCCTGGCGGAAGCGGCGCTCGTTGACCTCGGTGCCGAGGATGCGGTTGGTGGCGGCGATGACCCGCACATCGGTGGGGCGGACCTGCTCGGAGCCGATGCGGCGGACCTCGCGGCGCTCCAGCACGCGCAAGAGCTTGGGCTGCAGATCCAGCGGCAGCTCGCCGATCTCATCGAGGAACACGGTGCCGCCGTCGGCGCGCTCGAAGGCGCCGCGGTAGTCGGTGTGGGCGCCGGTGAAGGCGCCCTTGACGTGCCCGAACAGCTCGCTCTCGATGAGGTTCTGCGGCAGCGAGGAGCAGTCGATGACCACCAGCGGCGCCCGCGCCCGCGGGCTGGCCTGCACCAGGGCCTCGGTGACCGCCTCCTTGCCGGTGCCGGTCTCCCCGGTGATGAGCACGGTGGCGTTGCTGCCGGCGACCTGCTGGATGCGCGCGAACAGCTGGCGCATGGGCACGCTCTGGCCGACCATGTCGAAGAAGCGCCCCGAGGGGTGCAGGGCAGCGCGCACCGGCGTGTCGTCCATGGCGTCGAACCGCACCTTGGTGCGGCCCAGGCTCAGCACGCAGCCCGAGCGCAAGAGGATCTCGTACACCCGCAGGCCGCCGACGAAGGTGCCGTTGGTGCTGCCGACGTCGCGCAGCCGCCAGCCGGCCGCGGTGCGCAGGATCTCCAGGTGGTAGCCGCTGACGTTCTTGTCGCTCAGCACCAGGTGGTTGTTCTCCCGCGTGCCGACCCGCAGCACCATCTCATCATCGCTGTCGCAGGAGATTCCCTGATCCGGCCCTTCGACTACCGCGAGGCGCCCCCGCTGCAGGTCAACGGCCGTGGGGAGCTCGGAGGCCCGCTGCATGAGCAGGGTATCTACATCATCCATCATACCCGCATCGTATCACGCGGCCTCGACGGGGTTCCATGGGGACGGCGCGCCCGCGAGAGCGATCGCCAGCCGGCTTCACATTGTCTTCACCCAGGTCGTTCTCAATCGTTCTCAGATCGTTCTCAGATCGTTCTCAGGTCGTTCTCAAGTTGGTCTCAAGTTGGTCTCAAGTTTTCTGGGGGCCATTCCCGAGCCATTCCCAGTCAGCCCGCTTGCCGGGCGAGCCGCCGGTGGGCGGGGCCGCGCATTCCATTGAAGAAACCGCGCCCTCTGGCCTCTCTGGCCCGCTGGCTCCCTCTGCCG
>DAOMZC010000147.1:0-10306 GCA_035437965.1 Pseudomonadota bacterium | reverse complement strand
CGAGCGGTGGTCGCGCGGCTGCTACTTCGGCCTCATGCCGCCGGGGACGCTCAGCCGCTACGGGGCGGCGCTGCGCACCCCCTGCGGGCGCATCCACTTCGCCGGCACCGAGACCGCCGGGCGCTGGCTGGGCTACATGGACGGCGCGGTCGAGTCGGGGCGGCGCGCCGCGCGCGAGGTGCTGCCGCTGCTCGCGCTCGCGGCCCGGCGGTAGCGCATGTGCGATACAGTCGTAGTGGTGACGCCGCACGGCCTGGGCTTTGCCAAGAACTCGGACCGCGCCGCCAACGAGGCCCAGGTCCTCGACTGGCAGCCGGCTCGCGAGCACCCGCCGCGCGGCGTCGTGCGCTGTACCTGGCTCACCATCCCCCAGGTGCGGCGCACGCACGCGGTGCTGCTGTCGCGCCCCTTCTGGCAGTGGGGGGCGGAGATGGCCGCCAACGAGCACGGCGTGATGATCGGCAACGAGGCGGTGTTTACCCGCGCGGCGGTGCCGGCGCGCGGCCTGACCGGCATGGATCTGCTGCGGCTGGCCGTCGAGCGCGCCGACACCGCGGAGCGGGCGGCCGAGGTGATCATCGACCTCATCGCCCAGCACGGCCAGGGCGGCGGCTGCGATCACGAGCAGGCCGGATTTTCCTACTTCAGCAGCTTCCTCATCGCCGATCGCCGCCGGGCCTTCGTCCTGGAGACCGCCGGCCGCGAGCACGCCATCGAGGAGGTCGTCGGAGCGCGGGCAATCTCCAACGGCCTGTCGATCCCCGGCTTCGCCGAGTCTCGGCGTGACGGGCTCAAGACCTGGGCCGCCCGCGCCCACGGCCGCCGCTCGCTGACCCAGGCGCGGGCCCAGGCGGTGCGCGGCGTCGCCGAGCTGCTGCCGCTGCTGCGCGCTCATGGGCCGGGGGCGAAGAGCGCGGCGGACGGCCCGGTGGCGTACAGCTGGCTCAATGGGGCGATGGGCGGCCCGTGCATGCACGCGGGTGGGCTCGCCGCGGCCGCCCAGACCGTCGCCTCGTGGGCGGCTTGGCTGTCGCCGAGCGGCGATGCTCACTGGGTGACCGGGACGGCGGCGCCGTGCACCGGCCTGTTCAAGCCCGTCGCGGTCACCGCGCGCCTGCCGGCGACGCTGCCCGGCGCCGAACCGACCGACCGAGCAGACCCGTCCTCCCTGTTCTGGCGACACGAGCGCCTGCACCGAGCCGTCCTCACCGCCCCGGCCGAGCTGCTGCCGCTGTTCATCCGCGAGCGCGACGCCATCGAGGCCGAGTGGCTGCGCCGGCCACCGACGCCCGCGGCGGCCTTTGCGCAGGGGAGCGAGCTGCTCGCCCGTTGGTCCGGTCGCGTCCAGGAGCGGCTGCAGCAGCTCGCCGGCCGCCAGGCGCGGCGGCCATGGTACCTGGAGCGCTACTGGCGCACCCGCAACCAGTGGGCGGGGCTCGAGCCGGGCGTCATGCGCACGTTGCGGCGGCCGCGGCCGTCAGAACCGTAACGAAAGAGCCGGGGCTGGATGCGACGGTCAGAACCGTAGCGAAAGAGCCGGGGCTGGGGGCGGTGGTCAGAACCGTAGCGGCAGAGCCGGGGCCGGCGGCGGCGGTCAGAACCGTAACGAAAGAGCCGGGGCTGGAGGCGGTGGTCAGAATCGTAGCGACAGCGGCACGGCTGGAGGCGGCGGCGGTCAGAACCGTAGCGACAGCGCTGGGGTCGGTGGCGGCACCTGGGGCACGAGCGGCGCGGGCAGCGGCAGGTAGCGGACGTTGGCCCGTCCCGCCGACACCTCCTGGGGCGGTCGCAGGATGCCGAAGATCCACATCAGCGTTCCGGCCAGCATCATCGGCTCGGCCGACAGCGCGACGACGCCGCCGGCGGTGTGGAGGTCGCCGCTGCCGGCAAAGTAGAGGATCGTCCCCGCCACCGAGAGCACGGTCCCGACGCCGGTGAGCACCGCGCCGGCGGTGACCACCGGGCTGTAGCGCCGCGAGCGCACGACCGTCGGACTACCCGGCTCCGGCTGCCCCAGCGCCAGCGCCTCAGCGCGCAGGAGCACCGCCTTGCCAGCCTGCCCATGGCCCGCTGGTCCCGCATAGCGCTGGACGGGCAGCGCGGTCCTCGCCGCCTCTGGGGCCGGAACCTGCCGCGCCTGATCGATCTGCTCGGGGGTAACCAGGTAGCGCTCGCTGACCCAGCAGCCCCCAAGGTTCAGGATGAGCGCGAGGGCGCCGGCGCCGGCCACCACGGCGCGTCTCAAGGGCGGGCGAGCCTGGCTCGCTGAAAAATCGGTTCGCACAGCCAAGCCTGAGCCGAGGACCGAACGATTTTCAGGCCTCGGGGTCGACGCAGCCGGTGCGAGACCAGGTCCAGCTCCATCAAAGCTGCAGCCCGCCGCGGCGTTCCCAAGCTGGCCGGCCGCTGTATCAAGTCGGCTCACGAGGCTCTCTCCTGGCCGCTGCGGATCTGGGCGGTCAGGTCGTGCACGGCGCGCAGCGAGCGGATCGCATCCCCGGCGCTCACCGTGGGCGGCTTGCCGCTGCGGACGCACGCCAGGAAGTCCTGCAGCTCCAGCATCAGCGGCTCGGCCGTCGCGACCTGGACCTGCTCGACGAGGCTCCGCTGCTGGTAGGCGACGCCGCCTTCCTGCGCCCGGTAGGCCGCCCGGGTGTTGCGGAAGATCGAGATCTCTTTGCGCAGAAGGTCAGCGACGATAAACTCCGACGGCGTGGTCGCCCCGATGCTGCGCACCTTGTGCTCGGTCACCCGCGAGGCGACGAAGCTGCACAGCGGCCCGCCGCGGGCGCTAAACTGCGCCTGGGCGTGGTCGATATCGCCGGAAAAGACGCTGCGCCCGATCGCCGCCAGCGCCTCGACCTCCTGCCCGCGGCACAGGTCCAGGGCCAGATCGAGGTCGTGGATCATCAGATCGAGCACCACATCCACGGTCCGGTTGCTGCTCGCGTAGCTCGACAGCCGGCGGAAGGTGAGGGCGAACGGCTCGTGATCGCGCTCGCCGAGCAGGCCCTTGAGCGCCGTGAACACCGGGTTATAGCGCTCGATGTGACCGACCTGCAAAAGGAGGTGTCGGGCCGCCGCCAGGTTCGCCAGCTCCTCGGCCTGCCCGACGTGCTCGGTGATCGCCTTCTCGACCAGGACCTGCTTGCCGGCTTCCAGGCAGCGCTTCACGTGCTCGTAGTGCAGCGGCGTCGGTGAGGCGATCGTCACCGCCTCCGCCTCGAGCAGCAGCGACTCGATGCTGGGCGCGCTGCGGGTGCCGTAGCGCTCGGCGACCTGGCGGGCGCGGGCGGCGTCGGGATCGTAGAGGCCGACCAGGATCGCCTCGGGGAGGCTGCGCAGCACGCGCGCGTGGCGCTCGCCCATCAGCCCAACGCCGATGACGGCGCAGCGGATCGGCGTCGCTGGCTTCACGGCCGGCCGGCGCCGCCGTGCCACCGCCGCTCGGCAGCGGCGCGAGCGGTCTTAGGGCGTCGAGGTCTTGGCGGCAGCCAGCGGCGAGTAGACGGCGCGATACTCATTCTTCCCCACCCGATAATACCTGAGCATCGTCCATTGGTCGCGCGAGAACAAGTCCTCGTCACAGCGACTGTCCCAGACCGGCGCCGCCTGGCCGGCCTGCGTAACCAGGATGCGCACCGCCCGCGGATCCTTGCCGCGCAGCTCCTTGAGGCGGGCGATCTTCTGATCGGTGTCGTCGATGGGGTCGACGACCGGCCCGGGCGGGCTGTCGGGCAGCTCGTTGAAGCTGTCGGGGAGCTTGAACGTGACCAGGCCCTGGACGTTGGCCGAGTACGAGGCCGCCGCGGTCAGGTTTACCGGCATCGGAGTCGCCGCGAGCTCCGTGCCGCACGGCGCCGCCGGGTCGCACTTGGCCAGCGGGTCGGCGGTCGCCCCGGAGCTCGCCGGGCAGACCTGCACCGACAGATCGCGGTAGGCAATCGGGTTGCCCCGGCCGTCATCGCGGTTGCCGATGAGGACCACGTCCAGGCACGCCGCCTGACGCAGCGCGCACGGGTCGCTCGTCTCGCACCCGGGCAAAAGCAGGAGCCCCGACCCGAGACTCGCGAGGAGCGCCGCCGGGGCGCAAACGATCTGGTGCTTGGTCGCCATGGCGCGGACCCTAACACCATTTCCCGGGCCTGCCAATCGCCACTAGCCGTGTCAGTCATGGCGGGCCTGACCGCGCTGGGCATCGTCTGGCCGCGCCTGGCGGCCCGCTTGGCACCCGGCTTAGTTGTGGTATAACCACGACGAAAATAAGGTATTCGGCCGCTGCTCAGTCGGCCGTCGGTACTCCCTCTGACCGCCGAGCCCAGCCATGAACCCAGCCCCGCCTACTTCCCCAGCTCCGAGGCCGCCACGGGCGCTGCTGCTCCCTGGGGACGGGCCGCGGGCGGTCGCCGGGCTCGGTTGTCAGCCGGGCGACGCAGAGTAGTCCCCGCGACGGATGCCAGCCAAGCCGACAACGAGCCGATGACGAACCGATAACGAAGCGATAACGAACCGATAACGAGATCGACAAAAGGGAAGCAGATAAAAGGGAAGCAGAGCCGGTGCGCGACCACATCATCATCGTAGCTACCGACGAGAGCACGCTCTCCGCGCTGCAGCAGCAGCTGGGCGCGTGCGTCGGTGAGTCGTATGTGGTCGACGCCGCGCGCTCGCTGCCGGGGGCGCTGCGGCTCTTCGATGAGCTCACCCGGACCGGCGAGTCGGTCGCCATCGTCCTCGCCGACCAGGCGCTGACGCTGGCCCCGTCGCTGCTCCCGTCACTGGCCCCGGGCGGTCGCGAGGCGGCCGGGCCGGGCGGCGGGCTCGCGCTGCTCATGGAGGCGCACCTCCGGCTGCCCCAGGCCGGCAAGATCCTGCTCGTCGAGGGCGCCGCCCGGGACCACGCCGAGGCGCTGGCCCAGGCCGTCCGCCACGCCGGCCTGTCGAGCTACCTGCACAAGCCCTGGGAGCCGCTGCAGCTGCGGCTTGTGATCGAGGGGCTCCTCTGCCAGTACCGCCTCCAGCGCAAGAACGAGCGCTTGGTCCACACCCTGCAAGACCAGAAGCGCGAGCTGGAGTCCTGCAACCACAACCTCGAGGCCCGCATCCGCGAGCGCACGATGGCCCTCGAAGAGGCCAACCGGCGGCTCTCGCAGCTGGCGGTCACCGACGGGCTCACCGGCCTGTTCAACCACCGCTACCTGCAAGAGCACCTGGTCCTGGAGGTCGAGCGGTCGCTGCGCACCGGCATCCCGCTCGGCATGCTGATGGTCGATGTCGACAACTTCCGCCTGTACAACAATCGTTTCGGTCACCAGACCGGCGACGAGGTGCTGCGGCGGGTGGCGCGGCTCATCGGCGAGCACCGGCGGGTCAACGACGTGGTCGCCCGCTACGGCGGCGAGGAGTTCGCGCTGCTGCTCATAAACGCCGATCACCGCGTCGCCGCCAACATCGGCGAGCGCCTGCGCGCCCGCGTCTGCGCCGAGCCGTTTCCGCAGAACCACGAGATGCCGGGCGGCATGCTCACCATCTCGGTCGGGGTGGCCAGCTGCCCCACCGATGCCACCACCGCGGCGAGCCTGCTGGCGACGGCGGACGCGGCGCTGTTTCGCGCCAAGCACGCCGGCCGCAACCAGGTGCGTGTCGCTGGCGAGCCTTCCGAGGTCTTCTATGCCAGCGTCGCGTCCGGCGCCGCGACGAGCCCGTCCGGCGCCGCGGGTTCGGTGGCCATGGCGGTCGCCGTCGAAGACCAGATGGTCGCCGCCGCGGTCGCCGCCGGGGCGGGAGCCGGGTCCGGAGCCGCGACGCGGTGGGGGCCGACTCCAGAGCCAGAGCTAAAGACGAAGTGGTGAGCTGCGTCCAGGGCGCGCCGCGCCGCTGGCAACCATCCGGCGGCGCGCTCCTGCTGAGCGAACCACCGAACCACTAAACCACCAAACTAGGAGGTCCCTGGCAAGCGGCGCCGAGTAGCGCCTCGCCTCGCCTCTGAAGGCCGGCCATCTCCGCGCACTTGCTCAGCTTCTACGTCCTGCTTGCGTCGGCTGTACATACTGACCTAAAACGGGAAAAATGGACGACACTACTAATCAACGATCTTCAGCGGGTACGGTGCTTGTCACGGGCGCCAGTCGCGGTCTGGGGATCGAGTTCGCGCGCAGCTGGCTCGCGCGCGGCGCCCACGTCATCGCCACCGCCCGCAACCTGTCCACGGCCGAGGAGCTGCAGGGCCTGGCCCGGGACAATCCAGGGCAGCTGCGGGTCCTGCAGCTCGACGTGAAGGATGAGCACAGCATCGAGGCGCTGGCCGACGCGCTGGGCAACACGCCCATTGATCTTCTCATCAACAACGCCGGCGTGCTCCATGTCGAGACGCTGAGCAACATGGACTTCGCGCGCATCCTCGAGCAGTTCCAGGTCAACGCGCTCGGCACCCTGCAGGTGACGCACAGCCTGCTCGGCAACCTGGGGAGCGGGTCGCGGGTCGTCAACATCACCTCGCGGATGGGGTCTCTCGACGACAACACCTCGGGCGGTTACTACGGGTACCGCATGTCGTATGCGGCGCAGAACATGGCGACGCGCAGCCTGGCGGTGGACTGCAAGAGCCGCGGCGTCACCGTGGTCGCCATGCACCCCGGCATGGTCCAGACCGACATGACGCGCGGCTTCGGCATGCTCACCGCCGCCGAGAGCGTCGCCGGCATGAACGAGGTCATCGCCGGCCTCACCATGGATCAGACGGGCCTGTTTCTTCACTACCAGGGCACCACGCTCCCCTGGTAACGTGCGCTGCCGCCGCCGGCGGTGTGGAATCGGCACGAACCAAGAGGACCTGCGAACATGCTCGGCTTGAAACAGCTCGCGGCCAAGGCGCCGCTCGTCGCCGCTATCTTTGCTTTTGGTGGTGCGGCCGGTGTGCTGCCCGTCGCGGGGCCGCTCGCGCCGGCGCTTGCCCAGGGCACCGCGGACTCTGCCAAGCAGGCCGACATCCAGAAGCTGATGAACCTGACCGGCGCCGGCAACCTCGGCATGCAGGCGATGGATCAGATGATCGCCAGCATGAAGGGGGCGATGGCCAACGTCCCCGAGAAGTTCTGGACCGAGTTCCGCAAAGAGATCAACGCCGACGAGCTCGTAAACCAGATCATCCCGATCTACGACAAGCACCTGACCCACGCCGAGCTCAAGGAGCTCATCAAGTTCTACGAGACGCCGGTGGGCAAGAAGATGATCGCGGTCATGCCGGCGATCACGGCCGAGTCGATGCAGGTCGGCCAGCACTGGGGGCTCGAGGTCGCCCGCCGCGCCAAGGCCAAGCTCGACGCGCAAAAGAAGTAGCTCGCGCGGCGGTGGCTTGCGCTTTAATCAGGCTTATGGGCAAGACCACACGGCGCGGTCGTTCAGGGGTTTGGGCGGGTGCTCGGGCCCAGGCGGCGGCGGGGCGGAGCTGGCGGGGCGCGCCCGGTTTTTGGGCCGCGGCGATCCTGCTCGGCGTGCTGCTTGTTGCGACCTCGGCGGGGGCGGCGAATCCCTTCCTCAGCGCGGCGGACGACCAGCCGGTCGGGGCCAACTTCACCGGCACCCGGTGGGGTGACGCCACCGCGGAGGGCGAGCGGCCGTTCAGCGCGCGGGTAGTGACGACGCGCCTTGCGCAGCTGTCCTTTGGCGCGGTGTTCAAGATCGACTTCATCGAGGTGGCCGACAAGGGGGCGCCGCCGCACCGGCTGCCGCCGTGGTACTTCCTGGCCACCGACAGCGAGATTGCCGTCATCAAGGACGAAAACCCCGGCGAGGTGATCGCCCGCCTGAAGCTGCTCACCAAGGCGCCGCCGCTGGTTGCGCAGGACATCTACGGGCTGAGCCGCGGCAGCCGGACCTACAGGCTCGACAAGCCGAGCGTCGCCCGACTGACCGTGACCGGCGCTCGCTGCGTCTACAAGTGGACCGGCGCCGCCGGCCACTTCACCACCCTGGTCTGGCAGCGCGGCGTCGGCCTGGTTGAGCTCACCCAGGGTCACGGCGCCGAGGGCTTCCGGCTCGTGCGCGCCGCCCAGCCGGCAAAGCCGTCGGACGCCGCGTCAGCCCCCAAGCCTGCGCCGGCCGCCGCTCCGCCGAGTCGCAAGTAAGACGCTGCCGCGTGCGCGTCCGCAGCTTGCCTGAGCAATGCGGCAACTACCCGC
Source organism: Pseudomonadota bacterium (assembly GCA_035437965.1). Taxonomy (GTDB): domain Bacteria; phylum Myxococcota_A; class Polyangia; order Palsa-1104; family JAEUJZ01; genus CALFML01. The sequence continues at coordinate 2,126 of DAOMZC010000147.1, read as the reverse complement.
CAAGTAAAGCAGGTCCGCCAAGGGCCTGACCGCGCGGCAAGTAAGACCCGCCGCGCGCGCTCCGCGGCTGGGGCTAGCGAGTCTTCCCTGGAGTCGGCGCCGCGGGTGCCGGAGCGCCGGGCGGGGACGTCAGGGTCTGCGGTGGCATCGGGCCGCGATTGGCCGTGAGGTAGCTCCAGAACTCGCCGAGCACTTCCCAGCCGCGCGGGGGGGCGCCGCTGCGGGTCCGGCGGTAGACGCTGAGCTGCGCCGAGGGGACGGTGTACGCGCTGTCCTCCTTGGTCTTCATGATGAACTTCGGCGCGCCGAAAACGAGGATCGTGTCGCGATCGATCGGCTTGAAGACAAAGTCGTTCGAGATCTCAGCGATGCGCACCGCGCCCGCGCCAAACAAGGTCTGCGCGTAGGCCCCGAGGTTGGCGCCGGGGATGAGCGACCCGTCGGGCATCTCGAACGTGGTGGCCGGACGGATCTCCTCCATGCCCTCCGGGCGCCCGGCAAGGAGCGCCGCGACCTGCGGCTGCCACTCCTCGCTGTAAAAAGCGTTGGCGGCATCGATGCACTGCTTCTGGATGGAGTCTTTGGAGCGCGGATCCGGCCTGTACTGCTCGCCGCACGCGATGTGCGAAGCGGTAAGCGGCGGCAGCTTGTCCGCGCCCTGCGCGAGCCCGGCAAGACCCGTAAGGACTAAGGCCGCGACAGTAGTGATGGCTCTTGGGGACATGACCGTGAGACCTCCGTAAAGGGACTGTTGGCGGCTAAGAGTACCTAGACTTTGCCGAATGTGGCAGGGAAGCCGCGGGGTAAGCTCCGCGGCGCGCAATTCGTTGGCAAACGCCCGCCGGCCGGCTTTATACTGGCTGCACTTGGCGGCTGCTGCCCCGGGGATGAGAGGCGAGGTCGATACGACCTTGCGCAGTCATTTTCTTTTGGAGACTCCGATGAGCAGCAAGCACGCCCACTCCGCGCTGCGCCGCCTTGATGCGACGCGCATCCAGATCGACAACCCGTACGGCGTTCCCGTCACGCTGTTTGCAAACTCGCAGGTGCAGCTCGAGTCCGACGCGGTCGAGCAGCTCCTCGGCTTCGTCTCGCTGGCCGGCACCCTGAGCGACCTCGCCGCGGCCGAGCGCGCCGGCACCATCGCGCCGTTTCTCGGCGAGGCCGAGCCGGCGCTTTCGCGCGTCGTGGTCACGCCCGACTTCCACCGCGGCTCGGGCATCCCGGTGGGAACGGTGGCCGAGGCGCGCGACTTCGTCGTGCCGCAGGCGGTGGGCAACGATGTCTGCTGCGGCATGCGGCTGCTCGTCACCGACATCACGCAGGACGAGCTGGCGCCGCACCTCGACTCGCTCGCCGGACCGCTGCGCCACACCTTCTTTCGCGGCGGGCGCGATCTGCCGATGTCGCCGCGCCAGCGCGAGGCGCTGCTCCGCGAGGGGCTGTGGGGGCTGAACGATACAGCTTCCGACAACGCCGGCCGCGGCCTGTGGAAGCTATACGACCGCCGGCAGCAGGAGGCCGATCTGGCGCGCGTCCACTTCCAGGGCGTGCTGCCGGCGCGCCAGCTGTTCGCGTTCGAGGACTACATAAAAGGCTCGGGTGCCACCGATGGCCGCGACACCCAGATTGGCTCGGTGGGCGGCGGCAACCACTTCGTCGAGCTCCAGGTGGTGGACGAGGCCGCCGGGGCGCCGGCGCGCGAGTGGGGTCTGCGGCGCGGCGCGGTGACGATCATGGCCCACTCGGGCTCGGTCGGACTCGGGCACGCGGTCGGCGGCTTCTTTGATGAGCGGGCGCGCGCGATCTTCCCGGCGCGGCTCGCTCGTCCCGAGCACGGCTTCTGGCCGCTGCCGGCGCGCGGTCCGCACGCAGCGCTCGCCGCGCGCTACCTGGACGCCATGCGCAACGCCGCCAACTTCGCGTTCGGCAACCGCCTGTTTCTGGGTCTGATGGCGCTGCGGGTGCTTGGCGAGGTGCTCGGGCGCGAGGTCCGCGCGCGGCTGGTCTATGACGCCCCGCACAACCTGGTGTGGGACGAGGAGCGCGGGCCGGGACTGTACCTGCACCGAAAGGGCGCCTGCCCGGCGCTCGGGCCGGCGCCGGACACCACCGGACCGTTCCGC
>DAOMZC010000146.1:0-10383 GCA_035437965.1 Pseudomonadota bacterium | reverse complement strand
TCAGACCGGCGCGGTGAACCCGCCCGAGTATTTGCGCGACCGCAGCGGACGCCGGCGGGGGCCCGGCGGCGGCGGGCGGCAGGCTCAAGACCGGCTCGCCAGCGTCGCTCGGGCCCGGGGCGGCAGCTGCAGGTCGGGCGGGGTCGGAGGTTTGGCTGGCGTCGCTCACCCAGTCGGTCCTAGGCGCCCAGCATAGCGAGGAGCCTCCCTTGACTCCACCTGATTGTGCCAGGTAGTGTCGGCGGCATGACGATCGAGTCCCAGGGGGCGGCCCGGGGGCGGCTCCGGGTGTTGGCGCTGATCCCAGGATATAACGTCGGGTCGCAGGTGGTGGATCGGGTGCTGCGCCGCATCCCGCGCCAGCTCGTCGACGAGATGCTGGTCATCGACGACGGCTAGACCGATGACACCGCGGCGCGGGCGCGGGCCGGCGGCGCCACCGTGGTCAGCCACGACCGCAACCGCGGGGTCGGCGCCGCCATCCGCACGGGCCTGTCGTATGCGCGGGCCCGCGACTACGATGCGGTGGTGATCCTAAACGCCATCGGCAAGTTCGATCCGGCGGGCCTGGGCGTGCTGCTGGCGCCGCTGCAGGACGGCAGCGCCGATCTGGTGCAAGGCTCGCGCTTCTTGCCGGGGGGGAGCTTCACCCGCATGCCGATGAAGCGGCAGCTTGGGACGCGGGCGTACTCGGCGCTGTTCTCGGTGCTGCTCGGCAAGTGGGTGAGCGATGCGTCCTCGGGCATCCGCGCCTTCCGCTGCGCCATCCTCGATACGCCGGGGCTCGACATCTCGCAGCCGTGGCTCGATCGCTACGAGCTGGAGCCGTACCTTTTGTGGAAGACGCTGCAGCTCGGCCTTCGGGTGGTCGAGGTGCCGATGGATGTCCACTACCCGGAGGGCCCGCGCCTGGCGTACACCCGGATGCGGCCGATCCTCGACTGGTGGCGCCTGAGCCGGCCGCTGCTCATCCTCGGCGCCGAGCGGCTGCGCATCCGGCGGTCGCCACCGGCGCCGCGGCGGTAGCCGCATGCTCGACTTCCGGCAGAAGACGGTGCAGCGCTCGACCGCCGGGCTGTGCGGTCTGCGCCTCGATCAGGATCTTCCGGCGACCCTGCGCGTGCACCCGGCGCCCCCGGACAGCGGCATCGCCTTTGTCCGCGGCGACCTGCCCGGCGCGCCCGCGGTCGCCTGCGCGCTGCCGAACCTGCGCGAGCAGTCGCGCTGGAGCGCCCTGTCGGCCGACGGCAACTGGGTGCACCACACCGAGCACATCCTGGCGGCGCTGGCCGGCTGCGGCATCGACAACGCGCTGATCGAGCTCGACTGCGATCGCGTCCCGGTGCTGGCCGGCGGCAGCTGCGGTGAGTTCAGCCGCGCCTTGCGGGCGGCCGGCCTTGTCACCCAGGACGCGCCGCGCCAGGTCTACGCGCTCACCGCGCCACTTTATATGAGCGCGCCGCTCGATCTACCGCGCGGCGGCGTGGACAGCACCGCGGCGCCCGCTCCCCCGGTCGCCCCGCTCGAGCGCGTGCTGTTCGCGGTACCGGCGCGCACGCTGGCGATCTCGTACGTGTTCCAGGTGCCGGCGGTGCCCGGCATGCGCACGGGCCTGTGCGAGTTTGCCGCCGGCGCCACCGCGTTTGACGAGCAGCTCGCTGCGGCCCGGACCTATTACCTGCAGCTGGAGCGCCCGGGGCTTGCGGCGGTGCTGTCGCAGGCGCAGCGCGACTACGTGGTGCTCGACGAAGCGAGCCCGCAGGCCCTGGTCGACGAGGTCGCGCGCCACAAGACCGCGGATCTGCTGGGCGACCTGTTCCTGCTCGGGCGACCGCTGCTCGCGCGGCTGTGCGCCTGGCGCACCGGGCACCGCTTTCACCACGAGTTCCTGCGCACCTTGTTTCACCGCGGGCTGGTGCGGCTGGAGACCCTGGACCGACCCCTTGGCGAAGGGAGTGAGCTTCCATGATCCCGCTCCGCGACATGCTCCTGTTCCTGGCTCAGAGCACGACCAGCGCGACGATCGTTCCGCTTCAGCGAGTGGACCTGGACACCCTCAAGCTCCGCCGCCCGGCCCAGCTCGCCGAGGCCGGCCCCGGCGATGTCGCTTTCTGCGGCGCCACCGCGCGCGATCCGGCGGCGCTCCTGCGCACCACCGCGCCGACGCTGCTCCTGCTCGACCGGCGCCTCGGGGTGGAGCCGACCCAGCTCCGCGAGCGCGTCGCCGTGGTCGCTGTGTGCGACAACGCCCGCCTGTCGTTCGCCCGCCTGCTCGAGCGCTTCTTCCTGCCGCCGCGGCCGGTCGGGGTGCACCCGAGCGCGGTCATCGCGGCGAGCGCCCGCCTTGGCCGCGATGTCTACATCGGCCCGCTGTGTACGCTCGGCGAGCACGTGGTGGTCGGGGACGAGACGGTCCTTCACGCGGGCGTCCAGGTCTACTCCCAAGTTCGCATCGGCCGCCGGGTGACCGTCCACGCCGGCACAGTGATCGGCGCCGACGGCTTCGGCTACGAGCGCGAGCCGACCGGCGAGCTCACCAAGTTCCCCCACCTGGGCGGCGTGGTCATCGAAGACGAGGTCGAGATCGGCGCCAACACCTGCATCGATCGCGGCACCCTGGCCGACACTTTCATCGGCCACGGCGCCCGCATCGACAACCTGGTGCACCTGGCGCACAACACCCGCGTCGGCGCGCACGCCGCGGTCATCGCCCACGCGATGATCGGCGGCAGCACCCAGATTGGCGCCCGCGCCTGGATCGCGCCCTCGGCATGTGTGCGCGACCGTGTCCGCATCGGCGATGACGCGGTGGTCGGCCTGGGATCCGTGGTCACCCGCGCCGTGCCCGACGGTGCCACCGTGTTCGGCAACCCGGCCCGGCCCGAGGCCGAGCAGCGCCGCCTGCTCGCCTCCCTGTCGCAGCTGCTGCCGGACGAGGGCTGACGGACGGCGCGAGTGCCGCTTATCGTTGCCGGGCTTAAGGACAACGACAACGACAAGGGCGGTGCCAGTCGCGAGGACGACTTTGGACGAACCGTTGGATGGACGGCCCAGGCAACGAAGGCTGACGGCGAGGCAAAAAGCTCGGTAGACTCCAAGCAGCAAGATCGGGAAACTATTGATCAATCATCGCGAGCGCCCAGGCCTCACGGGCTTGCCGTGGGTCTTAAACTTACTTTGCCGCTCATCCAGGCTTGCACCCCCATTCGCTTTCATCAAAATTTACTAACGATGTGCAAGTGTGCTAACGAACCTGAGCGTCGCACTGGAGTGAATCGAGGGACAATCGCCCGGCGCACCGGCTATCGCGCCGCCACCGGAGGCAGCGCGCGATGAGTCAGCCCGATAGCGGCGGTCCCCGCCGAGCCACGCGGGCGGATCTGGCCAACTGCGCCCGCGAGCCGATTCATCTGCCCGGCAGCATCCAGCCGCACGGGGTACTGCTCGTCCTCACCGCGGGCGAGCACACGATTGCCCAGGCCAGCGAGAACGTCGGCGAGCTCCTCGGGGTGCCGGTCGGTGAGCTCCTCGGCTGTCCGCTCGGTCGGCTGCTCGGAGCCGATGCCGCTGCGCAGCTGGAGACGGAGCTGGCGCGCGCCCCGATCCGCGCCCGACCGCTGTTCCTGCGGACGGTGACGGTGGAGGCCGCCGGGGCTCGCCGGGTCTTTCACGCGGTGGCCCACCGCGCCGACGGCGACATCATCCTCGAGCTGGAGCTGGCCGGCGCGACCGAGCCGCCCGCCGACATCCACCCGATCCTCGATGCCTTCTCGCTGCAGGTCGAGGCCGCGGCGAACCTGGATGACCTGAGCAGACTGACCGCGGCGGAAGTGCGGCGCCTCACCGGGTTTGACCGGGTGCTCATCTACCAGTTCGACGCCGATTGGAACGGCGTCGTCGTTGGCGAGGATGGCAGCGGTCGCTTCCCCTCCTACCTGCACCACCGCTTCCCGGCCTCGGACATCCCGGCCCAGGCCCGCGAGCTGTACCTGCACAACCGCCTGCGCATCATCCCGGACGCCAGCTACCACCCGGTGCCCCTTCTGCCGCCGCACAGCCCGCGCACCGGGCAGCCGCTCGATCTGAGCTTCTCGACGCTGCGCAGCGTCTCGCCGGTCCACCTGGAGTACATGCGCAACATGGAGACCGCGGCCTCGATGTCGGTGTCGATCCTGAGCGGCGGGCGGCTGTGGGGACTCATCTCGTGCCACCATAAGGAGCCGCGGACCGTTCCGTTTCAGCTGCGTGAGACCTGTGACCTGCTCGGGCGCACGTTCTCGCTGAAGCTCGCGGTGCTGGAGCACACCCAGGACTATCAGCGGCGCCTCCAGGTGCAGTCGGCCTACGCCAAGCTCCTGGCGGTGATGTCGGACCGCAGCGACTTTGCCGGCGCCCTGGCCGAGCACTCGCGGCAGCTGCTGGCGCTCACCGATGCCGCCGGGGCAGCGGTGCTCACCGAAGATGGGTGTCTGCTGCTCGGTGGCACTCCGACCGAGGCGCAGGTGCGCGAGCTGGCCGGCTGGCTGTTCACGGCAGTGCAAAAGGAACTCTACTTCACCGACTCGCTGGTCGCCGAGTATGCGCCGGCGCAGGCGTTCAAGAACAAGGCCAGCGGCCTTCTGGCCATCGCTGTATCCAAGCTGCACCCGAGCTACGTCTTGTGGTTCCGCCCCGAGGTGATCCAGATCATCAAGTGGGGCGGCGACCCCAGCAAGTCCGTGGAGCCGAGCGGCGATCGGACCGTCCTTCACCCGCGGCGCTCGTTCGAGACCTGGCGGGAGACGGTCCGCGACAAGTCCTTCCCGTGGCAGCCGAGCGAAGTGGAGGGCGCGTCCGAGCTGCGCAACACCATCGTCGGCACCGTGCTGCGCAAGGCCGAGGAGCTGGCCGCCCTCAACGCCGAGCTCACCCGCAGCAACAAAGAGCTGGAGGCGTTCTCCTACTCGGTCAGCCACGATCTGCGCGCCCCGCTGCGGCACATCGTCGGCTACGCCGAGATGCTCAAGGAAGTCGGCGCCAGCAAGCTGTCACCCAAGGAAGCGCGGTGCGTCGAGACCATCATCGAGTCGAGCGAGTACGCCGGCCGACTGGTCGACAAGCTGCTCGGGTTCTCGCGGCTCGGGCGGGCCGAGCTGCAGCGGGTGCAGGTGGACTTGAACGTCCTTGTCCGCGAGACCCAGCGCGACGTGATGCAGGACGTGCAGGATCGCAACATCACCTGGAAGATCGGCGCGCTGCCGACGGTCGTGGTGGATCTGATGATGCTCCGCATGGCGGTCCGCGACCTGCTCTCCAACGCCATCAAGTACACCCGCCAGAAGGACGAGGCGATCATCGAGGTGGGAGTGCAGGACCACAAAACGGAGTATGTCTTTTTCGTAAAAGACAACGGGGTCGGCTTCGATATGGCCTACGTGGACAAGCTGTTCGGAGTGTTCCAGCGGCTGCACCGCTGGGAGGACTACGAAGGCACCGGCATCGGCCTGGCCAACGTCCGCCGCGTCATCGAGCGTCACGGCGGGCGCACCTGGGCCGAAGGCATCGAAGACCAGGGCGCGACCTTCTACTTCACCTTGCCCAAGCCGCGGGCAGAATAGTTTTAGAGGACATGATGCTTAAGCCGATTCTGCTTGTCGAAGATAATCCCAAGGACCTGGAGCTCTCGCTGATTGCCCTTGAGCGGAGTAACCTCGCCAATGAAGTCGTCACCGTGCGCGATGGGAAGGAAGCGCTCGACTACCTGTTCCGTCGCGGCGCCTATGCCGATCGCCAGCCGGGGAATCCTGCGGTGGTCCTTTTGGATCTGAAGCTTCCCAAGGTGGACGGAATCCAGGTGCTGGAGAAGGTCAAGGCCGAGCCCTCGCTGCAGAGTATTCCGGTGGTGATGCTGACTACCTCGCGGGAGGAGAAGGACCTTATCAAGAGCTATCAGCTCGGGGTCAACGCCTACGTCGTCAAGCCCGTGGCGTTCAAAGAGTTCATCGAGGCCATCCAGGAGCTTGGCATCTTCTGGGCGGTGGTCAACGAGCCCCCGCCGGGGTCGCTCAAGCCGGGACGCAACATCTAACGGGCACAAGTCCCAGCGAGTCCCCGATGACCTTGACCGCCACCATCTTGCACCTGGAAGACAGCGACCTGGACGCCGAGCTCGTTCGCGACCGGCTCGAGAAGGCCGGGCTGCCCGTCGCCATCGAGCGAGTGAGCAACCGCAAGGACTTCATCGCCCGGCTGCAGCAGCAGCGCTACGACCTGGTCCTGTCGGACTACCAGGTGCCGACCTTCCAGGGCCTGGCCGCCCTGGAGCTGGCGCGCGAGCACCAGCCGGACACCCCGTTTATCTTCGTGTCCGGGGCGATGGGGGAAGAGTTTGCCATCGAGACGCTCAAGCGCGGGGCGACCGACTATGTGCTCAAGCAGCGGCTGACCCGGCTGCCCGCCGCCATCGAGCGGGCGCTAGAGGCCCGGCGCGCCGCCGCCGAGCTGCGGGCCAGCGAGTCGCGGCTGAAGTTCGCCCTCAAGGCCGGGCGGATGGGGACCTGGGACCTGGACCTTTCGTCGCTGCGGCTCACCTGCTCGGACACCTGCAAGGCCAACTATGGGCGGGGGCCGAACGAGCCGTTCACCTATGAAGATCTCGCCGCCGCGGTCCTGGCCGACGACCGGCCGATCTGGCAGAAGGTGGTGCGAGGCGCGGCGGCGCGCGGCAACGACTTCGAGGTCGAGTACCGCGTCCGCTGGCCCGACGGGTCGATCCGCTGGGTCCACGTCCGCGGCAGCTGCCTCACCGCGGCCCAGGGCCAGGTCGCGACGATGTCGGGGGTGTCGTTCGACATCACCGATCGGAAGCGCGCGGAGCAGGATCTGGCGCGGCTGCTCGCCGAGGAGAAGCGGCACACCGCGCTGCTCGAGCAGGTCGCCCTGGCCTCGCGTTCGGTGAACTCGGTGCTCTCGGCCGAGAGCATCGCCCGCATCCTCACCGAAGAGGCGCGCGCGATCATCGGGGCGCGCGTCGGGGCGACGACGTTCACCCGCGGCGATGATGGCGCGCACGAGGTGCAGGTGATCTCGGTGGCGGGCAGCTCCGGGGCGCTGCCGGCGGGCTCGGAGCCGGCCTTCGATCCCGAGCTCGCGGTCGCCGTCGGTCGCAGCGGCCAGCCGGTCCGCCGTCCGGCCAAGAGCGAAGGGCCGGCGCGCTGGGGGCGGCTCGCCGCGCCGCTCATCGGCCACGGCGGCAAGAACCTCGGCGTGGTCCAGCTGGCGGCCAAGGACGAGGGGGATTTCACCGCCGGGGACGAGGCGGTCGCCATGCAGCTGGCGGCGATCGCGGCGGTCGGGCTGGAGAACGCGCGCCTCTACGAGCTCCTCCGCGAGCAGGACAAGCGCAAGGACGAGTTCCTCGCCACCCTCGCCCACGAGCTGCGCAACCCGCTGGCACCGGTGCGCAACGGGCTGCAGATCCTCAAGGTCGCCGGCAACGGCGAGCAGGGGCAGAAGATCCGCGACATGATGGAGCGCCAGCTCGGCCACATGGTGCGGCTCATCGACGATCTGATGGATGTCTCGCGCATCACCCGCGGGCGGGTCGAGCTGCGCCGCGAGCGCGTCGAGCTGCGCACCCTCGTCGACAGCGCCCTGGAGGCGAGCCGCCCGCTGGTCGAGGCGGCCGGGCACGCGCTGGCCGTCCGGGTGCCCAAGGGAATCTACCTCGACGCCGACCCGACGCGCATGGCGCAGGTCATCGCGAACCTTCTAAATAACTCCGCCAAGTACACCCCGGAGGGCGGCCGCATCACCCTCACCGCCGAGCGGCAAGCCGAGCTGGTGCTCCTGCGGGTCACCGACACCGGGGTCGGCATCCCCGCCGAGATGCTGCCCCAGGTGTTCGACATGTTCACCCAGGTCGGCCGCACGCTCGACCGCTCGCAGGGGGGGCTGGGGATCGGGCTCACCCTGGTCCGGCGGCTGGTCGAGATGCACGGCGGGACCGTCGATGTCGAGAGCCCCGGCCCGGGCCAGGGGACGACGTTCACCCTGTGCCTGCCGGTCGCCGGGCCCATCGAGCCGGCGCGGCCGATCGCTGCAGGTGGCGCCGAAGGGCAGCCGCCGCGCCGGCTGCGCATCCTGGTCGTCGACGACAACATCGACGGCGCCGAGAGCCTGGCGATGCTGCTGCGCCTCGGCGGTCACGAGACCTTGACCGCGCACACCGGCCCCGAGGCGCTCGCCACCGCCCGCTCGTTCCAGCCGGACCTGATCTTTCTCGACATCGGTCTGCCCGGCATGGACGGCTACGAGGTGGCGACCCGCCTGCGCGCCGAGGAAAGGCCGCGCTCGGTCCTGGTCGCCCTCACCGGCTGGGGCAGCGAGGAAGATCGGCGGCGCTCCAAGAAGGTCGGCTTCGATCACCACCTGACCAAGCCGGTGGACAGCGAGGAGCTCGACAAGCTCCTCGATCAGCTGGCCCGCGCCTAGGGCTTGGCTGCGCAGCGGCCTTCGAAGATCTTGCTAGCCAGCGGGTGGCGCTCGCTCGGGACCTCGCGGCCGCGGTAGCGCTCGGGCAGGTCCTCGACGGCGCCGGGGTGGCCGATGGCGATCATCATCTCGACCTCGTGATCCGCGGGCACCGCCAGCTCGGTCCGCGCGCGGTCGTAGTCGAAGCCCTCCATGCCGTGCACGACCAGCCCCTGGCGGCTCCCCTGCAGGGCGAGGCTCATCCACGCGGCGCCGGTATCCAGGGAGTGGGTGCGGGCGGGTTGGCCGTTATCGCGGGTCTTGCGCGACAAGACTACAACGAGCGCCCCGGCGCGCCCGCACCAGGGCTTGTTGCCGTCGACGAGCAGGTTGAACAGGGGCTCGAAATGCGGCGTCCCGGCGAGGCCGTAGACAAACCGCCAGGGCTGGTTGTTTCCCGAAGAGGGGGCCCAGCGCGCCGCCTCGAAGAGCCGGAACAGCTCGTCCTTGGCGACCGGCGCGCCGGACATCGCGCGCGGCGACCAGCGGCGGATAAAGAGGTCCTCTACAGGGTATTCCGGCTGTCTGCTCATCGGCTAACCTCAGGTTGGATTGGACCTAGCTTGGCGCAGCGGGTACCGCGGGTCAACAAGCGTCAGCAGGCGTCCAGCAGCCCCCGGGCGAAGGTCCGCGCCAGCCCCATGATCGTATGCTGCGGATTGACCCCGAGGTTAGTCGGAATGACCGAGGCGTCGCAGACCACGAGCCCTTCATGGCCGTGCACCCGTCCGCGACCGTCGACGACGCTGCGCGCCGGGTCGCTGCCCATCACGCAGCCGCCGAACAGGTGCGAGATGACGCCTACATAATCGCGCGGGTCGAGCGGCCCCTGCTCCAGCAGCTTGACCTCATCCGGACCGAGGGAATACGGCAGCCCGTAGACGCCGGGAATGATCCGCTTGGCGCCGGCGGCGAAGTGGGTGCGGGCGACCAGCACGAGGCCGTGGCGCAGGCGCTCCATGTCCGCGCGGTCGAGGGAATAGCGCACCACCGGCTGCCCGAATAGACCGGACCGGACCTCGCCGACCGACTCGGCGCGCACCGCCGCCACCCACATCGCCAGGTGGCGGTAGTCGCGCAGCTTGTTCATAAGCTCGGTACCACCGCCCGAGAGCCGCGAGGCCACCATCTCCGGCGGCAGGGACAGGGTCTCAAGCTTCAGACCGGGCTCGCTGCGGAACGCCGTCGAGGCCCAGCCCTGTGTCGCCCCGACGTTCATGTCCACGACCTCGTCGTAGAGACCAAAGACGCCGGTGCCCGGATGGGCGCGGAAGAACTTTCCCAGCGCCGGCAGGGCGACGCCGCTGCGCCCAAGCAGCAGCGGACTGCGCGTCACGCTCGCCGCCACGAGCACGCCCCGGCGGGCGCGGAGGACGAACTTGCCACCGCGGCGGCGCGTCGCCGGATCGCGGAAGCGCCCGCTCACCCCGACCGCGCGCTTCCCTTCGAGCAGGATGCGGTCGACCGGAGCGCACGACAGGATCTCGCCGCCGCGCTCGGCCACCTCGCGGACGAAGGTTATGTTCAGGCTCTGCTTCTTGAGTCCGCGGCAGCCTTGCAGACACTGGCCGGTGCCGGCGCACCCCTTTACGTAGCGCGTGATCACGTGGCTGTCATAGCCAAGCTGGTTCGCGCCCAGGAGCGCCAGGTGGTTGGCCCGCCCCGCGCTCTGCGGCGGCACCGGGCTGGCGCACAGCTCGCGCTCGAGCTCTTCTTGATGACCGAGGACGGCGTCGCGCAGGCCGCCGACTCCGTGCTCGCGCTGCCACTGCGCGAAGATATCTTCGGGAGTCCGCACGCAGATTGCCGAGTTTATGACCGTGGTGCCGCCCACGCACCGGCCCTGTACGATCGGCCACAGCGCCCGCCCGC
>DAOMZC010000145.1:0-10424 GCA_035437965.1 Pseudomonadota bacterium | reverse complement strand
CCTTCGCGAGAAATCCGTACGGCTCAGGCAACCACCCGCCCGGAGAGACGCGCAGCGAGGTGCTGCAGACCGCCTGGCGCAGCGTGCGCGATGGCACGCCCGTCCAAGGCAACGAGCCCAATCAAGTGGTGGCCGGGCTGCTCGCCGCACACTTTGCCGCCTGGCAACCGCACGTACAGGCCGACGAGGCGCTGATGACGCACGGCCCGCTGCCGCCGCGGCTCGTCGCCGGAAGCCTGCGACGCGACGCGGACGGTGGTGCCCAGCCCGACGCCTTGCGAAACAAGTGCGAGGCGCTGTTCAAGGAGTTTCCCCTGCCCGATTGGTCGCTCACCGAGGCGCGCCTCTTGACGCTCCGGTCAGCGATGCGTCACCTCGTCGAGACGCGCCTGAGCTCCGGTCCCGAGCCGTGGAAGCTGCCGCCCGTCGAGCTTTTGGTGCGGCATGACGTGATCAGTTTTGTCGGTGCAACGCACGGCCAGTTGCTGGAGTCGCTGAAGAAGGCGAGGCAGCAACGCGGCGAGCGGCCGTGGACCCGCATCGAGCTGTATGCGCTGGCCGATGCGCCGCTGCGTCGGCTGACGCTGGGACAGAAGTCCGGACAGGCGCTGTTCGAAGAGCGGGACGCCAGTCTCAGAGAGCTTCGCTCCTATTTGTCGCAGCACAAAATCGCGCACCAGCAGTACTTGTACGACGACTCCTATCTGGTCGTGTCGTATTGGGACGCCGAGGACAACGAAGCGCGACCGCGCGGCGGCGCTCCCGCCCACATCCATGTCAGCAGCCATCTGTGGGGCCTCGATCTGCGGCGCGCGCCGGCTCACGATTACGAAGCGCCGGCCGGCGAGCCCCTGCCGCCGCAGATGCGGCAGTATGTCGACGCGCTGAGGCAACTGCGCAAGCTCAGCTCAGAGATTTGAGTAGCGCTTGCGCAGACCGGTCAGGATCAGCTCGACCATGCGATAGGAATTCGTCGTATTAAAAAGCTCGCGATTTTCGGCGTCGTCAAGGCCGTTGTCGAGCGCTTGCGCCGAGCCCGCGGCTACCGAGCTCGGACAGGCTCTGCGACGCTTGCTAGGGCGTCGTGATCGCGTCTCCGTGCCGCCGGTATTCGTCGCACAAAAGCGCGTAGTCCGGCTGCTGCGCTTGCACCCACGTCGTCTGCGCTTCGACGCGCGGACACGGCTCCCCCTTTTTCCACTCCAAAAAATCGATCGCATAACGCGTCGCTCCGCCGAACGCGTCGATCAGATAGAGCGGCATCGGCAGCGCGCATCGCCGGGACTTCAGGATCTCTTCCAGCACGCCGGGCAAAAATCCGATGTAGCCCGAAAGCTTTCCCGCCAGCGCGACGCGAGCGCTCAAGGTCTGCCCCCAGCGTCTGCCGCAGCATCGTCATCGCGCGCGCATAGGCCCACTTCTGCAGCATCGTCGCGCGGAAAAAAACCCTTCGCGTCGATGCCTAGCTCGGCGGCGGTGACGTGCAGCGGCGGCGGCGGGCCTTCCTGCAGGCTGGCTTCCTGGCCGTAGGGCTCACAGTTCGCTTCGCCGTAACATTTGTAGACGAGCCAGGGAACGGCGTGGATCCGCGGATGCAAGCGCGAGGCCCCCAGCGTCCTAGCCCACGGCGAGTAGCTGCGCACCAGTCCGAACAGCCGCCGCGTATAATTGATCTCGTCGTCGCGCGCGCCTCCGTGCGCGAGCGCGCCGCTGAAGCACAGCCGGAGGCCTGCGAACAGCAGCATTATGGCCAGCTCGTCGGCCAGCGTCGCCAGGTGCTCGCTGCTGGCGTCCCAGGCATCAATGTCCGTGGCGCCCGATAGCGAAAGCCCGGCGACGACGAGCTGTGGCGGTCGCGCAAGCGCGGGATCTCGGTCAGTGGCCTCGATAGCTCGAGCGATCGCAGCTGCTGCAGCGACGAATTAAGGGGCGGAGTCAGCGCTTCGAGCTCCTCGAGCGGTAGCGGCGGATCCGGATAGATGACGCGCCGCGTACCGGCCGGCAGATGCAACAGCGTCAGCGCTTCGGGCTGGATGCCCAGCACGAAATTGCCGTCGCGCTTGCGCCGGTTCAGCATCTCGATGGCGTGGCGATAGCGCAGCGCCTCCATCAGCGCCGCCAGCACGACGGTCTGCAGTCGCCCCGGCTGCCAGCGAAAGGCGCAGGCGTTGCCCAGATAGGGAAATAGTCGCGGAATCTTCACGGTCAGCGCGTCCACGATCACGATGGGCGTGCCGGCGGCCTTGGCCATCAGCACTTCTCGACGGCACCACTCGCCCTCCGACCACCGGTCGGTGACCAAGCAGACCAGCACATTGCAGCGCTCGATGGCCACGCGCAGCGCTTCATCGAAGCGGGCGCCCTTGGAGATGTGCTTGGAGTCGAACCAGCCGTCGATGGAGCCTTGCGCGAGATAGGCCAGAAACTTGCCGACTAGACCTTCGGACGGTGCCGCTTTTTGCGCGTAGAAATCGGCCTTGGCGTGGCTGATGAACAGCGTGATCCGCGCCTTGTGCTGCGGCTCACGTGCGAGTCCCTTGTCTTGCAGCAGCAGCAGCAGCGCAGCGACGGCGACATTAATGCACAGCTCCGCCGACCTGGCCGCGGGCTCGGCGCCCAGCCGATCAAGGCGCACGAAGGAACGCTCGGCCAGCCGCGGTTCGAGCTTGAGGCTTGCGGCGTCCACGGCCACCGGAAGATGGCCATGCGGACCGCTCGGCTGCGCCGTGCTCTCGACGGGCTTTACCACGAGTTCGGCCCAGGCCGCGGCCGTCTGCGGATCCGACTCGAGCGCCCGCCGCGTCATGCGTGCATCGGCGAGCGTCACCACCAGCGTGTGGATCGCCTTGATCGAGGTCGATCCTTGGGGGATGCAGCTCACCGTGGAGCACCTCGGCAATGGCCACGGGGATGCGCAGCCCCCGGGCTGCCCGCGGTCGTAAAGCGGCGGCATAGCTTGAGCCCCAGCTCGCGCGATTCCGCGGAGTCGGGATGAAAGAGCACAAAGATGCGGAGCGGCGCACGATCCATCGCGGGTTCCTCAGCAGGCTCGTGAAGAATACTATCACTGCCGCGAAGGCTTGAGCTAGCATCTCGAACTCAATCATCACCGACGGAAACGGAGCATGCCGACGACATCTTTGGCTTTGGCCGGGGCGCGCTGTCTAGCGCTCTTTGGTCTGGGTATGACGCTGGGCGCGACGAGCTCTGTGGCGGCGCAGCCGTTTTCGCAGCGCTTCGAAGAAATCAAAAAGCAAGCCGGCCCCGGCGAGCTTTACCGACTGCTCTTCGAACTGCCCAAGGGCGGAGATCTGCACCATCACATCAATCTGTCGATCCCCGCCGAGATGTGGCTGGCAGGCGCGACCGATCCGCGCCGCTTGAAAGGGAATCGTTTTTATACGCGCGTGCGCCTGTTGGGCTGCGCGGCGGACAAGCCGCCCTTCGTGCTGCAGCGAACGATTCAGCAGGCGAGCTTTCAAAAGCTCGATGCGTGTCAGAAGAGCGAGTATGTGCCGCTTGACCAGCTCGACGCCGAGGGGCGGCAAAAGTGGCTGTCGGGACTGAAGCTCGATCGCCCGGAAGAAGGACGCGACGAGTTCTTCGATGCGCTGGGCGCGCGGCTCGGCGAGCTCACCCGCGACGCGAATCTGGTGACCGAGCTGATGGTTGAAAACCTGCGGCAGTACGCCGCGGAAAAAACACGCTACATCGAGATGCAGGTCGTCGGTCCGCGCTTCAACGATCAGCAGGGCGCTCCCATTCCGCTCGAGCAAGGCGCGCGCCTCTTGGGCGACCGGCTGCAGCAGCCCGACGCCAAAGCTGTGGGAGTCACGGTGCGCTTTCTGGCGGCCGTCGTGCGCTTTCAGCCCGACGCCGAGCAGCAGCTCGAGCGCGCCTATGCCCTGGTGGCGCAGCACCGCGAGCTGTGGGTCGGCATCAACCTTACCGGCAAGGAAGAGATTCCCGCTGGACATGGGCTGCGCTTTGTTGAAACCCTGCGCAAGCTGCGGCGCAGCTACAGCAATGTCGCGATCTCCGTACACGCGGGCGAGAGCGACGCGCCCGGACGCGAGGTGCGGACGGCGCTTCTGCTCGGTGCCTCGCGCGTAGGACACGCGGTTAATCTGCTGAGCGATCCCGACACGCTGATCCTCATGCGCAACAGCCGCTATCTCATCGAGATCAACCTGCTCAGCAATCTGCTCTTGGGCTACGTCCCCAATCTGGCGAGCCATCCCTTTTCCGAATATCTGCGCCTTGGCATTCCGGTCTGCCTGAACACCGATGACCGCACCGCCTGGGATTCCAACCTGACAGACGAATACTACGCTGCCGTTTCGACCTTCAACCTGAGCTGGGAAGAAGTCGTGAAGATTGGCGAAAACAGCCTGACCCACGCCTTCGCCGAGCCCGCCACTCGTGCGAGCCTCCTCAAAGATTATCAGGCCGCTCTCGGCACCTTCGAGCGCACCTACTCGACCGATGACTGGCGCGATCGCCTGCGCCGCGTAACCTCCCGACCCTCGGGCTACGCTAGGCGCGAGTGGGGAATTCAATAGGCCATCGCTTCGCCACACATTGAGACATCATCCGCACAATCGTGGCCGTGGTAGCTTGGGCCATGCCGCGGGCTGGGCGCTTGTGCGCCTCGGAATTTCTGTCATCGTCGTCCTGAGAGTGACGACGACGGCCGATCCGTAGCCGGCGCAGTTTTCGACGCGCGTCATGGCAAGTACGCCGCATCCCGAACTGCCGGAAGAGCGCAAGCTGCCCACGCTGGGCCCGCCGCGCCCAGCCCTGCTTAGGCAGCTCGGCCCGTCGCCGCTGGCCTACCCAGCCGCGCGCCGCCCGACAATATGCTCCCGCCCGGCCGCATACAGTGTGTCGACGTCTCTGGGACTTCAGACCGGCCTGAGATCGGCCTCGAGCCGCGCAAATGGCTGGATATCGTAGTCTGGGTCGATCTCGTCGTAGCTGAGCACCGCAAACTGCGGAAAGCGTCCGCAGACCAGCTCGTAGAGGCGGCGCCGGATGCCGACCCTGGTAAGGATCACTGGGCTCTTCGCGCTGACGTTGTCGTAGAGCGCTAAGCCTTCGTGCAGCACGTGCCGCTCCGCCTCCGAGAGCTCCACAGGCTGCTCCAGACGCGCCTCGATCTCTTGGCCCAGCAAGCAGACTGCCAGCCTGCGCCCGCTGCCGTACTTGTGGCTGATCTGGCGCTGAAGCGAGCTCCGGACGACCCGCAGCAGGTCTTCAGGAGAGCTCGCTGACGCGACGCGGCGCGGGCTCAGCATGACTTCTAGGATGGCACGGAAATTACGGAACGATACGCCCTCCTGAACGAGGCCTCGCAGCACATGGACGACGTGGTCGCGGTTCAAGTGCTGATTGCACTGCTCGATCAGCGCAGGGAAGCCCACTGCAAGCTCACTCATTGCGTGAAACACGAGAAGGCGGTTGACGAACGCAAAAGCGACGCACCGGAGCACGGCGGACACCGTCAGGATCGCGCGGCCCGACGCGTTCCAGGTGGTGAGTTCCGCGGCCTCACAGCGCTCCTTGTAGGAAAGGGGCACCGTGCTGCATAAGCTGCCGTTCGCCGGGTTGAGGGTCGGTTCAGCGCCATCGACTCTGATGAGGAAAAGCCGCTCCACCGTGTCATTCACCATCAACCGATCGTCGGCGATTCCATCGTGGGGTGGGAGCCAGAGGTCGTTCCACGTGATGCGCAGCTGGTGTTGCCGCAACGTGGAGTCTGGAGCGACCTCGATGCGCGGAAACCGGATGCCGAGCTCGTAGAACAAGCCGTCCCGTGTGAGCTTCAGCCCCTCGCTCCAGGACTCTTCGCCCTGCTTCCGCGACTCCGGCACCCAACGCTGGTAGAGCTCTGGGGCCAACCCGATGCGGATCCTGCACCTGTCAGGTCCGGCGACCGCAGACTCGAAGAAGTCGGTCCAGGCGACCTCGTCGTAAAGGGGCAGACAGGCCGTCGAGTCGCGGAAGCGCTCCAGGCTCAGCCCCATCGCCACGCCCCCGGCCAGCGCGCGGCGGAAGGGTTCCGGCGAGCTGCCGTCCGTCTTCGCGAAGAAAGGATGGTTCCAGCGCTCCAGGCAGTCCGCGGCGACATCCGCCGTGACGAGCTCGGCGAGGCGGCGGTACGCGTGCGGTCCGAGCTCCGCGACGAGCGCGATGCCCTGCGGCGTCACCGGCAGCCCTACCGATCGCAGCACGCGGTGCGCCGGCGGCTGCTCCAGAAGTCCGTCCTGCTCAGCCATCTCTCACCTGGCCATCTGCAGGCCCTTCGAGCTCGCGGCGAGCCACGACATCGACTCCCTGAAACTCCATCTTGACGAGCTCGCGCAGCGGCGCCCGGAGTCGCCAATCCTCGACGACCAGCGACTTTTTAGGAGACACGTCGAGCAGCAGCCAACGAAGCTCGGGCCGCAGCTCCACGCAGACACCCGGCGCGAGCTGGAGCCTCGCCCAGTCGCCCTCATAGCTCACGCCCGCGCGTATCGGCCGGATGATGGAATCAGGCACCGGGACAAGCAGGGTCCCGCTCACCCGCTGGCGAATCGCGCTGAGGACTCCGGGCAACAGGCGCAGGGTCTCACCCAGCTCGTGTGCAGGCGCTTCCTGGCGGCTCCGGTACTCGTCAAACAGCTCGCTGAGTGGGGCGTGGAGGCGCTCCTCCAGGAGCGTGTGCACGACGTCTCTGAAGCGCGGCACGCCTCCCGGACACTGCTCCAGCTGCCGAAACCGGATCGAATCGAGCTCGTTGAGGAGCGTGTCGATGCCGAAGAAGCGCGGCAAGTTGGCCAGCCACACGGCCCGGAGGTGCGCGGCGATCACCTCCTCGACGCGCGACAGAGTCAGCCCAACCGGTCTCAGCAGGACTGCGTCCGCGGGACTGACCCATACGCCGCTCGACGCGTCCGCGGGATGCTGGTTCGGTCTGCCAAAGAAGCCAAGCTCCTCCAGCACGCGCTCGTCCGCGTGACAGAACTCGCGGCCTGCCTCGACGAGGCCTTGGGCGATGGGGACCTCGTCGAGCAGCACGGCATAGGAGCCGGCCGCGCGGCTCGCTTCGATGCGGATGCGGATGCCCGGGATTTTGACCTGATAGGTGGCATGGATGGACTGCCGCAGCTCGGTGAGCAGGCTGCGGAATGGCGTCTCGCGCTCCTCCGAGACATCGAGGTGGACTTCGAGGTCGGGGGAGATCTCCAGCCCGATGGGCGCGACCGCGAGAAGGGAGGGGCTCGCGATGCTGCCGTAGAGCGCCTGCACCGCTTCCTTGCTACGGCGCTCGGTCTCTTTTTCGAGGTAGCTCCGGTAGCTCTCTCGCTCCTGGCCGGCGCCCGGCTCGCCCTGGGCCTGCGCCTTCTTGCGGCGCAAATCCTCGATGTAGCGACGCACGTCCTGGCGCTCGAGCGGTGGGCCGTAACGCAGCAGGAGCGAGGCACCGTCCTCGACGATCGCGTGATGGCTCGCCGCGCCGTCTGTGGCGCGCGCCACCTGGCCAGAACCCCCGAGTAGGCGCTGCATCCCGTGGGCCCGAACCAGCAGCTCGATCCGATCGAGCACGAGCTGCAACAGACCGAGCGCGCTCGGCGCAGCCCCCGCTGCGCGGACGGCGCCGACGGCGGCCTCCAGGCTCTTGATGACGCGGAAGCTGCGTTCGGTGCGCCGCAGCTCGTACACCGCGACGGACAGCCAGTCCAGGCTGCGGACGCACTGGAGGAGTGGCAGCTCGCGGACCACCACGCCCGAGGCTGTGACGCGGCGCGCACCGCGCAACGTATCGGGCATAAGCAGCTCCGTCCCGAGGTGCCCGCCCGCGACGAAGCCGATGAGCACTAGGTGGTCAAGCTCAGCTGGTGAAGCGGAGGAGCTTGGAACCTTGAGCTCCGCGAGCGACAGATGGCTCCGCTCGCCCGCGCTCACCGCCCGCTCTTCGTTGCCGGAGCGCTGTGCCATCGCGCGGGGCCCGGTGAACGCTGCGATCTGCCCCAGAAGCCTATCCCTCCACTCCGCGAGCTTGCGAGCCGATTCCATCAAGCGCCCTCCCTGACGGCTTCCTGAGCGAGCCCCTCCATCTGATCCGTCACCTCCGCGAGCAGCCGGTCCATGTCGCGGAGCACGTGTTCGCTGATCGGCAGCAAGGAGGGCCACGGCTGGTCCGCCGGCGCTCGCTCCCGGACGCGGCCCGCCAGCGTCGCCGCGAACTCCGCGATCTGCCGCATCGTCGGGAGCAGCGCCCCCATGGCCAGGCCGCGAGCGCGCTGCCACTCCTCGAACAGCCGCTCCTCCTCCTGTTCGAACTGGCGAATCTCGGCAACGAGGGCCGCGGATTCCGACGCGCTGCCGCTGCCGATCCGCCGTCGCCATAGGCGGGACAGCCGGCGAAGGCGGAGGGTGGGCTCGAACGAGTCGTTCTTGCGGAGCGGCGAGTCCCCCTGGACGTCGGAGGGTCGAATGCGCCTCGTCCCATCGAGGAGGACGCGCAGGCGGCCGAGGAGCGCCCCCAGCGCCACGCAGTCGAGCAGCCACCTCCCCCGCTCGGAGCCCCCCCCGAGGCGCTCGCCGAGCTCGGCGAGCTGGCGCCTGAGGGAGCCCACCTCTTCCGCGTTGTTAAGGCTCGACCGCCAAGCGACCCACGGCGAATCCTCATCGAGCCTCCTGTTCTCCGCATCCTCCGCGGACTCGCTCATCAGCTTGACGAGCTCCGCAAGCCTGTCTCCAGAATTGATGAGCTCCACCTTGAGCATCTGGCCGTGCCAGCGCAGCCTCTTGTTGACGGCCTCCTTGCACTCAGCGAACCTCCCGGCCGCGAGGTCCCGCGCCAGGCCGGCCTGCGCACGCAGCCACAGCGCCTCCCGTTCCAGCGGGTCGAGGCAAGCCCCGCATTGGAGGGCCAGATCGTACTCCAGCGGCTCGAAGGTCCCCACCGCATCCAAGAGCCCCTCGGACTCGAGAATCTGCCGCGCCCGGCTCGGCTGCGCGTAGCGGATGAACTCCGTTGCGAGCTGCAAGCGCTCTACGCGGTCGCGGGACTCGCGCTCGGCCTGTAGGAGGCTGTCGAGCCCCACGCGGTCGAGATCGCCCTTGGCGAGTCCCCGCCGCACCACGGCCATCATCAGGTGCTCCTCCGCGCTCTCCGCGAGCTGGTCGGCGCGCGGGAGCAGGGAGGTCACAATGTCATGGCGGTGGCCGAGGAAGTAGGTGACGCAGCGCATGAGGTGCTGGAACTCGGAGTGCGCGAGCGCGAGGAGCCGCGCCTCGAGCGCCTGGTGCCGCTCCGCCAGCGCCTCAGAGAGCGCCGAGGCGCCGGAGTCGCGCAGCGTCAGCGCCAGCTCCCATAGGGCGAAGAAGTCGTCGGTGGACTCCTCAAGGACGATGTCGACGAGACAACGGATGGTCTCGGCGAAGCCGTATCCCGCGAAGGTCGAGATCAAGTGGTTGCAAGCGCGGGCGTGGTACGAATCGAGGGCGGCGGACCAGTGCGAAAGCGCCCCGGGCAGGTTGCCGCGGAGCTGTTCCGCGTCGCCGCGCTCGTACAGGTCGGTGCTGGAGTCGAGGGGTCCCAGCAGCTCCCGTCGCCCCGTGGCGCCCGCCAGGTGCAAGCGGATGCGCGTCTTCCACTTCTCGTCTCCCGGCGCGGCGAGCGCCCGATGTCCGCAGTCGAGGAGCTCAGGTTCCATGTCGAGCACGTATGGGCTGTCCCGGCCGCCGATCCAGGTGAGGTTCGCGAAGCGCAGCTGACCGATCTTCAGCCGATGGGCCTCGGGCGCCGCCTCCTCGGCGGCCCGCAGGTAGCGCTCCGCCTCGAAGTGCCGCCGGCGCTGAAAGCACAGAGAGCCGAGCTCGAAACTGATGAGCCAGTTGTCGAAGTCGTGCCAGCGGCACGCGTTGACGAAGGACTCCTTCCGCGCCACCTCGGACTGGCTGGTCTCGGATCCGCCGACCATCATGCCCTGCCCGAGCTTCTCGCGGAGAAGCTCCTGGCCACCGAGGTCGTCGGAGCCGCTGGCGATGGTTCTGCACAGCGCGGCGCGGTAGCTGTGCACAGCCCAGTCGGAGGTGCGGTAGGCCTCATAGGCCGTGGCCCACTCGCCCCGGAGCTCGTGCAGGCAGGCCTGCACGTCGAGGATCAGGGCGTTTTGCCGCGCGTCGCCCAGGGTCGCGAGCAGCGCTTCGACCTCGCCCAGGTAGCCGAGCTCGAGCAGCGCCGATGCGTGGACGTAGATCTGCGGCAGGAACGCCGCCCGCGTCTCCGAAGGCAGGTAGGGCCGCAGTGCCTTGGCCCGCGCCGCGGGCGGTTCGGGCAGCGTCAGCAGCAGGAGCTCGATGGGCAGCTCCATCCCCGCGAGCACGCGAGCGGCCGTCCTCGTGTACCCATGGGTCGCGGCGATGAGCGC
>DAOMZC010000144.1:0-10536 GCA_035437965.1 Pseudomonadota bacterium | reverse complement strand
GTGACTTCACCGAGCCTGAAGCCGAACTTGCTCATCTGGGCGCGGTTGAGCATGCGCAGGTGATCGCTGACGCGCTTTTTGTCCTTCCAGCTCGGGTCGACCGGATCGAGGAACAGCTGCGCGGTCCGCTCGGCCTCAAGGGGAGCGGGCAGCGACAGCTGCAGGTAGCCGAAGCGATAGGCGGGCATCTCGACGAGCTGCGGGCGCAGCGGCGGTACCGTCAGCAGCCCTTGCGCGCTCGCCTGCTCGTAGGCGCGGTCGAGCGCCGCCTCGACGGTGTGGGTGAGCTCCTCGGGGCGCGGGTGGTCCTCCTCGATGAGGTGCTGGGCCTCGGCCACGGCGCGGCTCGGGCTGGTGAGGCCGGTGAGGCGCTTGGCGAGCTCCTCGAGGCGATGGCGGGCCTCGCGGTGCTCGAACTCCGCCCGCTCCTGCAGGGTCTCGACGGGGACATCGAGGAGCTCGCTGGCGCGCAGCCACGCCTGCAGCCGCGCCGCGGGCAGCGCCCACTCGCCCTTGCTGCGCGGCAACAGCTCATGGCTCAGCCAGACGCCGAACTCCTCCAGCGCCCGCTGGGCGTCCTCGCGCAGGTGACCGACCTCCTCCTGCAGCTTGGGGTCGAGGGTGAGGTTGAGGTTGGCGAGCATGCGCGGCAAGAGCCCGGCGACGAAATCGCGCGTCATCTGCGTGAGCTCGATGGCCCGCCGGACCCACAGCTCGGGCGGGTTCTTCAGGTTGCGCTGGGCCTCCCGGCAGACCGTCGGGATGGCCAAAAGGCGCCCGCGCAGGGCGCGCAACCCCGACGGAGTGGCCAGGCTGGGGCCGAGCAGGCTGTCCAGGCCGAAGGCGATGATGTTGGCGTAGAAGATCGGGTTTCGCTCGTGCGGGCGCCACTCCAGGAGCTCGAAGCGGCGGGACTCGATGCGCGCCTGAAGGAGGATGAGCTCCAGGCGCTGCGCGTCCGGCGCGCCGCCGAGCAGCACCGCCACTGCATCGTGCGGCAGCCCCGCCTCGGGCGCGCGTCCCGGACCGGGAACATGACCCTCGCCGCCGTCGCCGTTTGCTGAACCCGCTCGCGACGACTCGGCGGCGAGCGCGCTGGCGCTGTCGTTTTCGTGGCGCACGCGCTCCAGCAGGTTCTCAAGGCGCGCGACCTCGCGCAGCACCGTCTCAAGGCGGACATCGTCGAGGCGGTCGTCCGAGGTGTGGTCGCCGAGCCAGCTCGCCAGGGTCGGCGAGAACTGCAGCTCGGCGTCGAGCTGCTCGGCAACCAGGGCCCGGTGCCGGGCGTGGGTGGCGCCGACCGCGCTCGGGGCCCCCCCCGTCGCTGACCCCGCCGGTGCGCGCTGCTTGTTGCACGCTGTCACGATAAGGCAGCTCAAAAAGACCCAGAAAGCCAGTCGAAAAAGACCCCGCCGCGCGCCCCCGCCCCGGCGCTGCGCCGGTACGATCGCCCGTCTGGATGCACTGAACTTCGCTACAGCCTTACGCACTTCGCCACGAACTTAGCCTGATCTACAGCCGCCAGCTTGCGGGAAAAAACCGCCTTGAGGCTGTCTCTACATGCCTCGCGTCGCCGCGCCCAAGGCTAGACGGAGTTCATAACTTCCACGACGGGAAACTCCACCGCACAGAGCTCGCCTGCGCCTGGAAAACTACAAAATCTGGCCATCACACATCCGCGCAGAAGCACTTGTATGTAGGGTAGCCCCGCGGTAAAGTCCATCGCGCTAAGGTCTAATCCCTCAATTTTCGGGTACATACCAATGCTGCTCTATCGCTGGCTCACTGAGGCAATGAATTCCCGCGGCACTGCGAAAGCGCTCGTGTACCGGGACACCTACCTCTCTTGGCGCGGCCTGCACCACCGGGTCGAGCGGCGGGCGCAGGAGTTCGCCGCCATGGGCATCGAGAAGGGCCACTGGGTCGGACTGATGCTCGGCAACGTGCCCGATTTTGCCATCCTGGCGCTGGCGCTGTCGCGGCTGGGCGCCACCGTGGTGCCGCTGGACCCGACCACCGGGGTGCGTGACCTGTCGCTGTTCCTCGAGGCGGCGCCGCTGCGGGCCCTCATCACCCGGCCGCGCGGCGGCAACGAGCTTCCCTCGGCGACTACGCCGGTGGCGACGCGCAACCGCAAGAGCGCGGCCCGCCTCGAGCCCGAGAGCCGGCGCCGCCTGCAGGGGACGCTGCTCACCTGCTCGATCTACCGCCGCGACGACGAGCCGCCGGCCGCCGCCGAGGTGGTGCTGCTCACCGCCGACTCCTCGGGGGATCCCAAGGGCGTGATGCGCACCGCCGACAACCTGATGAGCAACTGCGAGAACCTGGCGGCGAGCCTGGACGTAACCGCGGAGAACCGGATCCTCACCACCGTGCCGCTGTTTGCCGCCTACGGCTTCGACCTCGGGCTGTGCCTGGCGCTGCGCTACGGGGCGACGCTGTACCTTGAGGACGAGGTGGCGCCCAAGCGCATCGTCAAGCTGGTCCGCGAGCAGGAGATCGACCTCTTGCCGGCGACGCCGCCGCTTTACGCCGCGCTGGCCAAGCTGCCGACGGCGCGCCCGCTCAAGACCAAGGGCGCGGCGTTCCTCGCCACCGGGTCGATGCTCAGCGAGGCGACCGCCGAGTCGTTCCGCGAGCGCTGGGGCGTGCGCATCATCCCCATGTACCACACCACCGAGGCCGGCGCGATCAGCGTCGACCGCAAGGGCCTGGCGCCGGAGACCGTCGGCAAGCCGATCGCCGGCGTCGAGCTGCGCCTGGGTCCCGCCGACGCTGAGGGCCGCAGCGCGATCTGGGTGCGCTCGGGCGCGGTGGCGGCGCACTCGGTGGGCTCGCTGAGCGGGTCGGGCGGGCCGGGCGACAAGAAGGCCAAGAAGGGCGCGGTCAAGGCCACGGCGACGCCGGTGGGCAGCATCGACGCCGACGGCTACCTGCGCACCGGCGACCTCGGTCATATCGATAAGAACGGCCGCCTGAGCCTTCTCGGGCGCGAGGACGATCTGGTCAAGGTCGAGGGCAAGCGGGTGGCGCTCGGCGAGGTCGAGGGGTGCCTGGAGGCCTTCCCGAAGGTGAAGGCGGCCCAGGCGCGGGTGTTCACCGACGAGCAAGGCAGCTCGATGGTGGTCGCCAGCGTGGTCGTCAGCAGCCGCTGCCAGGCCGAGGAGATCATCGACCACTGCGCCAAGAACCTGGCCCCCTACAAGGTCCCCCGCCGCATCGAGTTCTGCGCCAACATCCCCGCCTAGCAGGCTGCGCCCTCCGGGGCATGGCCGCGGCTTGCGGCAAAGTTTGCTATAGATAGTGGTCTGCGACTGAAGCTGACAAGACGGTGGCGGCGGGCGCTGCTCGGGCTCGCGGCGGCTTGGGTGCTACTCGGCCTTATGGGGATCGTCCTGCGGGTGCTGCCCAAGGCGCCGCTGTGGGGGCCGGCGTCGCCGGGGTTCTCGTCGTCGGTGGCGGTCTACGACAGCCACCGCCGGCTGCTCCGCCTGACCCTGTCGGCCGACGAGAAGTACCGGCTGTGGACGCCGCTCGCGCAGATGTCGCCGGCGCTCATCGAGGCGACGCTTTTGCACGAGGACCGGCACTACTACCACCACTTCGCGGTCAACCCGGTGGCGCTGGGGCGGGCGGTCTACACGACGTATCTGGCGCGCACGCGGCGGGTGGGCGGCTCGACGATTACCATGCAGGTGGCGCGCCTGCGCTACCGCATCGGCTCGCGGTCGCTCGGCGGCAAGCTGCGGCAGATCGGGCGGGCGCTGTGGCTGGAGCTGCGCTACTCCAAGGACGAGATCCTTGAGGCGTACCTCAACCTGGTGCCGCTCGGCAAGAACGTCGAGGGGGTGGCGGCGGCGAGCCTTATCTACTTCGGCAAGCCGGTGGGCAAGCTGCTCCTGCCCGAGGCGCTGGCTCTGGCCGTCATCCCGCAGAGCCCGGCGCGGCGGACCCCCGGCAAGGCCGAAGGCGATAACCTTGCCCTGGCGCGCGCGCGCGGCGCCCTGTTCGAGAAATGGGCGACGGCGCACCCGAGCGCGCGCAAGGACGAGGCGCTCTTCCGCCTGCCGCTGGTCATGCGCGAGCCGGCCGAGCTGCCGTTCCGCGCCCCCCACGTGGTGGACAGCCTGCTCGCCACCGCCGGCCGCCGGACCGAGCTGCACACCACGCTCGATCTGACGCTGCAGGGCCTGGTCGAGCGGCAGCTGCGCAGCTACGTCGCCCGCCAGCGGCGCATCGGCATCCACAACGCCGCGGCGATGCTGGTCGACACGCGCGACATGGCGGTCAAGGCGGTGGTCGGCTCGGCGGATTTCTTCGATCCGAAGATCGAGGGGCAGGTGAACGGGACCCAGGCCAAGCGGTCGCCGGGCTCGACGCTCAAGCCGTTCATCTATGCGCTCGGGATCGATCAGGGGGTGCTGCACCCGCAGACCATGGTCAAGGATGCGCAGCTCGCGTTCGGGGCCTACAGTCCGGAGAACTTCGACGGCCGCTTCGCCGGCCCGCTGTCGGCCAAGGAGGCGCTGGTGCGCAGCCGCAACGTGCCGGCGCTGTGGGTGGCCTCCAAGCTCACCAACCCCAGCCTTTACGAGTTCCTGCGCACCGCCGGCATCTCCCGCCTCAAGAGCGAGGCGCACTACGGCCTGGCCCTGGTGCTCGGCGGCGCCGAGGTGACGATGGAGGAGCTGGCGACGCTTTACGCGGTGCTGCCGGGCCGGGGCCTGTTGCGGCCGCTGCGCTACCTGCAGAGCGACCCGCAGGTGCCGGGGGTGCGCGTGCTGTCCGACGAGGCGAGCTTTGTCACCCTGGAGATGCTCAAGGACAACCCGCGACCGGACAGCAACCTGGCCAGCGAGTCGCTGCTCAACGTCGCGCCGGTGGCGTGGAAGACCGGCACCTCGTACGGGTTTCGCGACGCCTGGACCGCGGGGATCGTCGGTCCGTACGCGCTGCTTGTCTGGCTCGGCAACTTCAACGGCGAGGGCAACCCGGCGTTTGTCGGCGTGACCGCGGCGGCGCCGCTGTTCTTCTCGATCGTCGATGCCCTGCGCGGGCACGAGCGCGGCGCGGTCCTGCCGCCGCCGCGCCCGCTGCCGCACAACCTGAGCCGGGTGGCGGTGTGCTCGGTGTCCGGGCAGCTGCCGTCGCGCCACTGCCCGCAGAAGCAGATGACGTGGTTTGTCCCGGGGCGCTCGCCGATCGAGGTCTGCCAGATCCATCGCCCGGTCGAGATCGATGACCGCACCGGCCTGCGCGCCTGCACCGGGCTGGCCAGCAAGACCCACACCGAGGTGTTCGAGTTCTGGCCCTCGGATCTTTTGCGCCTGTTCCGCGCCGCCGGGCTGCCGCGCCGGACGCCGCCGCCGTCGCTGCCCGGCTGCAGCCTGACCGCCGCCGCGAGCCGCGGGGTGCCGCCCAAGATCACCTCACCGCTGCGCGGCGTCGCCTATACGCTGCGCCCCGGCGTCGATGACTACGACACCGTGGCGCTGTCGGCGACCACCGACGCCGACGCCCAGGAGGTGTTCTGGTTCGTCAACGAGACCTTCGTCGGCAAGGCGCGCAGCGGCTCGGCGTTCCTGTGGAAGCCGCGCCCGGGCAAGTACACTGTGCGCGCGGTCGATGATCTCGGCCGCGCCGATGCTCGCGAGGTCGAGGTGACGACCACGCACTGAGCGCGGCGCGGCTACTTCAGCGGCAGGGAAGGCGGCAAGAGGCCCAGGCCATCGGCGATGATGACGCGGCCCTCAAGGCGCGCCGCGACCGGGCTGTTCGACTTGATGAAGTCGATCACCGCGTCGTTGAACAGGATGCCGCTGTCGGTCTTGCTCTGCGCCTGATCAAATATCTCTTTGTAGCCGGCGGCGACGTTGGCCAGGTAGTCGGTCGTCGCCACGGTGTAGACGCGGTCGCTCTGCAGGAGCTCGTACTTGGGCTCCTTGGCCAGCGGGTCGCTGACCACCGCGATGCCGCTTACCGTGTTCACGTTGAGGGTGTAGCGCACCCCCGAGGTCACGGCGAAGTTGTCCGAGCGGCGCTTGGTCCCGCTGTACTCGAGCAGCGCCTGCAGCTGCCGGCCGGTCATCTGCAGCTTGAGGATCTTGTTCTTGTAGGGCAGCGCGGTCAGGTAGTCCTCCAGCCGGATCGGCCCCGGCGGAATCGCGGCGCGGAACGAGCTGGCGCTGGTCAGCGCCGCGTGCGCCGCGACCGCGCCGCGCATGATGTCCATCGCGAAGTTGCCGAGCACCGACTCGCCGCTGTCGATGCCGGTGCTGTCGAGCTCCACCGCGGCGCTGCCGATGACCTGGAAGCGCGGGGCGTACAGCGGGTCTTTCTCCAGCGCCTCCTGCAGGCTCTGCACGTCGGCAGCGATCCGCTTGTCCTGCGGCAAGAGTGCGTCCATCTGGACCAGCGTCCCGGTCACCGCGCCCAGCTTGCCGGCGCGGAAGGTGAGCTCGACCTCGGACAGGTAGTTCAGGTACTGGAAGGGGCTGATGAAGTAGGTCTGGGTCTCGGGAATCCGCTGCATGATTCCCTTGTAGTGCGAGTGCGTGCCGAGGATGAGGTCGATCCCCGGCACCGCCTTGGCCATCGCGAAGTCGGACTCGCGGTCCTGGTGGCCGAAGAACACCACCGCGTCGACCTTCTCGACCTCGCGCAGGGTCTGCACGATCTGCCGGGCGGCGGCGACCGGATCGGTGAAGCGCGCCCCCGGCGGCAGGTGGGCGGGCGCGACCAGCCGCACGAAATCGGCCCCGGAGACCGCGAAGGCGCCGATGCGCACGCCGCCGAGCTGCTTGACGATGTAGGGCTTGCCGCCGTCGGTGAGCAGCAGCTTGCCGTCCTTATCGACGAGGTTCCCCGACAGGATCGGATACTTCACCTTGTCGCGGCAGGCGATGAGCGCGTCCCAGCCGTAGTCGACATCGTGGTTGCCGAACGCCATCGCGCCCAGGTGCTCGCTGAACCAGCGCCACTCCGGGCAGTCGCCGTAGTACTTGTCTGACCACGCCGGGGTGCCGCTGTTCCACATGTCGCCGCCGTTGAGGACAAGGACATTGGGCAGCTCGGCGCGGCGCCTCTGGACGTAGGCCAGGGCGCGCGCGACGCCGCCCTGGTCGGGCGCGTGCTCGCTGTAATAGGGCAGGGCGTGGCTGTGGTAGTCGGAGAAGTGAAGGAGGGTGACTTTCACCGCCTCCGGGCTCGGGCTCGGCGGCGGCAGCGGCTGCGGGCCGCCGAGCTCCGGCTTCTGACAGCCCCCGACGCCGCCCACTCCGACGATGAGACCCAGGACCAGCGCTAGCTTCGTCATGGGCGGAACTTTACCCAAAGGCGCGCCCGCGGGCGGCGGAAAAAACTCGGCACCCTCACAACGAGGGTGCCGAGGACCGCGCCGGAGAGTTGGAGGAGGGTACCTTGGCCGACGCGATCACAGAGTAACGGGGACCGATCTGGAACCTGGCGCGGACGCCGGGCTACTTCAGGAACGACTTGACGAAGCTCGCGTACTTGTCGACGCGCGTGCTGTTGCCGGAAAACAGGCAGAAGATGATGCCGAACGAGTTCACGCCGACCACCTTCTCGACGCCGCCTACCTTCATCAGCACCGGCCCCCCAGAGTCGCCGCTGCAGATGGTGTGGCCGAGATCGCCGGTCTTGACCAAAAGCTCGTCGAAGTCATTGAGCTTGACCGTGGCGACGCGCTTGAGCCCCGCCCCCTTCTGACCAAAGCCGTCGTTTAGCCCGTAGCCGACGATGCGCGCCGGCTGCCCCTTGAGCACCGGCGCGATGGCATCCGCGTTCCACGGGATCGGGGTAATGGTCGTCGGACTCTCAAGGATGGCTACGGCGATGTCGTGGCCGTTGAGGATGTTGTTGTGATCAAAGAGCGGATCGAAGTGGGTCTCTTTGACCGCCAGCTTCGGACTCGGGTGCGCCTTGTCGTTGAGATCCGAGCCGGTCAGGACGCTATAGACAAGGCCGGTGCCGACGATGCTCGGGTCGACGCAGTGCGCCGCGGTCAGCACCACGGTGGGCGAGATGATCGTCGCGGTGCACAGCGCCCCCTTGTCGGCCCCCGGCGCGATGCCGTAAAGCGCCACCACCGCCGGGTCGCCGGTCGTCGGCACGCCGCCGATGATCGGCTGCTGCGCCTCGCCCACCGGCGCGCCCGGCTCGCCGCCGCAGCCCGGCGCGAGCAGCGAAAGGAGACTGATCGACACGCAGGCGGTAAGCCGTTTCAGACCTGAAGCTCGCCGGGTCAGGGACATGGTCATGGATACGCTCCTTTCAATTCATTAGCAGTTGCGTCGATTGAACTTTTCCCGGGGGCCGGCTGGCTTGATTGCCAATCAGCGCGCGCCGGAATCGACGTATAGCGCGAGCTTATAACATGTCAAAAAACCTGCATGAAATCTGCATGAAAGCGCTTTGATTGATTCATAGATTGGATATCGGACCGCGCTGTGCGGCAATCGCCAGCCACGACGTCTCAGCCCGCGGTTGTCGTTACCCGAGGGCTCGGTTAAAGTCGATCTTCTGGCCAACTTGCGGTCCCGCCGCACGGAAAAAAGTTATTTGGAGGTCTGTCACGTCCCCCGTCAAATCTGATGGTTCTCGTCGAGTAAGCTCGGTCCAGCGGTCGCGCAGCGGTCCGCCGGCCGAGGGCCTGGGCATCGTCCGCGAGCAGCTGGCGTTCGCCGACAACGCGACGGCGATGGCGCTGTACGGGCAGAGCAACGTCCACCTCAAGCTGATCGAGCGGCAGCTCGGCCTGTCGCTGCACCCGCGCGGCAACGAGGTGGCGTTCATCGGCCCGCCCGAGGCGGTCACGCTGGCGCGGTCGCTGCTGACCCAGCTGTCGCAGCTGCACGCGCAGGGCCGCGAGGTGACCTCCGAAGACGTGGTGCGCGGCCTGCAGATGCTCAAGCACGATCAGCACACCGCGGTCAAAGAGGTCCTCCAGGACGCCGTGGTGGTCGCCTCCAAGGCGCGCCCGGTGATCCCCAAGAGCGTCGCCCAGCAGCGCTACCTGGACGCCATCCGCAACGAGGACGTCGTGTTCGGCATCGGCCCGGCGGGCACCGGCAAGACCTACCTGGCGATGGCGATGGCGGTCAAGGCGCTGCTCGAGAAGCAGGTGCGGCGCATCGTCCTGTGCCGCCCGGCCGTCGAGGCGGGCGAGAAGCTCGGCTTCCTGCCGGGGAGCATGCAGGACAAGGTGAACCCGTACCTGCGGCCGCTGTACGACGCGCTCAACGATCTGCTCGACATGGAGCGGGCGCAGCTGCTCATGGACCGCGGCCAGATCGAGGTCGCGCCGCTGGCGTTCATGCGCGGCCGGACGCTCAACGACTCGTTCGTCATCCTCGACGAGGCGCAGAACACCACCGGCGAGCAGATGAAGATGTTCCTGACCCGGCTCGGCTACGACAGCAAGGCCGTGGTGACCGGCGACATCACCCAGGTCGATCTGCCGGTGCGCAGCGTCAGTGGCCTGGTCGAGGCCAAGCGCCTCCTGTCCGGCATTCCCGGCATCGAGTTCTGCCACTTCACCGAGGTCGACGTCGTCCGCCATCCCCTGGTCGCCGCGATCATCAAGGCCTACGACCGCGCTTACCCCAAGCCCGACCGCCCGCCGGCTCCGTCCGCCCAGGACGCCCACGCTACCCAGGGCCAAGCAGCGCCGGGCGGAGCCGAGCATCCCGGCCAGGCGACGTTCATGGAAGCGGACGGCGAGCCGTAGCAGCCAAGTCCCTACAGAGCGCGAGGTCGCGCGTATACTCCGAGCCGTGTCGCGCCTGTCCCTGCTGACCAAGCTGCTTTTGGCGATCCTCTTGCCGATGGTGCTGACGTTCGCCGGCTTCGGCCTTTTTTCCCACTACGCGGCCAACCGCGCCCTCGAGGCCGAGCTCGGGCGCCGGCTGTCGGGCATCGCCGCCGTCATCGCGACCCAGATCGCCCCCGAGAGCGTCGCCCTGCTCGCGGCCGGCGATGAGGACAGCCGGACCTACCGCAACCTCCGCCGGCGCCTGGGCGAGCTGCGCGACGCCGCCGGGGTGGCGCGCGTCTACCTGTTCGCCGAAGACCTGACCAGCCGCGTCGACACCGACCCGGACAGCCCGCCGATCGGGGCGCGCGACTACAGCCTCGACATCAGCCGCGCCGAGCTGCGCGCGGTGTTCCTGCCGACCAGCGGTCAGCCCGCGGCCTCGGTGCTGTTCCGCGGTCGCGATGGCAAGCTGTACAAGTCCGGCTACGCGCCGATCCGCACCGCCGGGCAGGCCGCGCAGTTCGCCGTCGGGGTCGACGGCAGCGCGGCGCTTTACCAGGACCTTTTGTGGCTGCGCAAGATCCTGCTCGGGGTGGGGCTGTCGGGGGTGGCGGCGCTGATCCTGTTGACCGTGCTGTGGGGGCGGCGGGTGACGCTGCCGCTGGTCCGGCTGACCGCGAGCGCGCGGACCATGGGCAGCGGGGTCTTGGACGTGCCGATGGAGCCCGGGCTTCTCGCCGGCAGGGATGAGGTCGCGGTGC
>DAOMZC010000143.1:0-10561 GCA_035437965.1 Pseudomonadota bacterium | reverse complement strand
CGATTGAGGAGGCCGAGTAGCGGCTGCTGGCGTCGACCTGCCCCGCCGGTCTGCTTACGGGGTGCAGCGGCGGGCGGCTCTGTGATATGACGCCTTCGGTGGGCGCTGCGGTCACGCTGCAGCTTCTTGCACCCCGCCGGGCGCCGGCAGGTCCTCCGGGAGCTCGGTGGCGAGCCGGAGCCGGCCCCACCCATAAAGGAGGGCGACCATGATCCCCTTGGTCTCGGCCGAGCAGATGCGCACGCTGGATACAGAGACGATCACCCAGATCGGCGTTCCCGGCGGCGTGCTGATGGAGAGCGCCGGCCGCGGTGTCGTCGAGGTGCTGTGGCAGCTCCACCACCGGGGCGCGGTGGATCTGTACGGCGGCCAGATCCTGGTCGTCGCCGGTCCCGGCAACAACGGCGGCGACGGCTTCGTCATCGCCCGCTACCTGCACAACCGCGGCGCGGCGGTGCGGCTGCTCTTGTGCGCCGAGCTCGGGCGGGTCAAGGACGACGCGCTGCATCACCTGCAGGCGGCCCAGGCGTGCGGCGTCTCGCCGACCGTCTACAGCGGTGACTCGGGCGCGGCCCAGGTCGCGGCGCTGCTGCAGCGGCTGACGCGCCGCGATCTGATCATCGACGCCCTGCTGGGGACCGGGCTGACCAAGGCGGTCAGCGGACCGCTGCGCCACGTCATCGAAGCGGTGAACCACAGCACCGCGGTCAAGGTGGCGGTGGATCTGCCCTCGGGCCTGGACGCCGATCTCGGCGTGCCGGCCGGGACCCAGGGGGAGCCGGTGATCGTCCACGCCGACTACACCGTCACCCTCGGGCTGTGCAAGCTGGGGCTGGTCTCGGCGCCGGGGTTTATCTACGCCGGCCAGGTGCGGCTGGTCGACATCGGGATTCCCGAGGCGCTGTGCGCCCGGCACGGGGTCGCGGCGCGGCTGCTCGATGAGCGGTGCCTGGTGCGGCTCGGGCAGCCGCGGTCGCCCCTGGGTCACAAGGGCAGCCACGGCCATCTGCTTATCATTGCCGGCTCGCAGGGCAAGACCGGGGCGGCGCAGCTGTGCGCGCGGGCGGCGCTGCACACCGGCGTCGGCCTGTGCACGCTGGCGGTGCCGAGCACGGTGGTCGATCGGGTGCTCGGCGAAGAGACCGCCTGCGCGATGACCCACCCGTACGAGCTGGACGGCGAGCCCGAGGCGCTGGCCCGCCAGCTCCTCAAAGCGAGCGTCGGCAAGCACGCCCTGGCGGTGGGACCCGGGCTGCCGGTGACCGGCGCGATGAAGCAGGCGCTGCTCGAGGTCGTGCTCAGCGGCACCGCGCCGCTCCTCCTGGATGCCGACGCGCTCAACCAGCTGTGCGGTGAAGACGAGGCGCTGCGCACGGCGGCCAAGGCCGGGCGGCAGCTGATCCTGACCCCCCACCCCGGCGAGGCGGCGCGGCTCCTCGGGGAGAGCGTCGCCCAGGTGCAGTCCGACCGGGTGCGCAGCGCCCGCGAGCTGTGCCGCCGCACCGGCGCCGTGGTCGTCCTCAAGGGCCCGCGCACCCTCATCGCCGCCCCCGATGAGGTGGTCAGCGAGGCCGGCACGGCGCACGAGGGCGAGGTCGCGCAGCACTCACCGCCGCCGCGTCGGCAGGGTCCGCTCTCTGTATGTCCCAAAGGCAACGCCGGCATGGGCAGCGGCGGCATGGGCGACGTGCTGACCGGCATGATGGGCGCCCTGCTGGCCGGCGGCTGGCCGGCCTATGACGCCGCCTGCGCCGCCGTGTACTGGCACGGCCTGGCCGGTGATGTGCTGGCCGGCGAGCGCGCCGCGGGCAGCATCCTGGTCGCCAGCGACCTTGTCGGCACCCTGGACCACGCCCGCGCCCGCGCCCTGGCCGCGGTGGGCAGCCCCTGCGGCTGGCCGATTACCTGCCTGTAGCAGGCCGCGGCAGCACCTAGCGAGCGGCCCGAGCTCGTGCTGGGCCGCGCGGAGCAGCCTCGTGGCCCCGAGTACGGCCGGACGGCAAATCGGGTCGCGGAGTGGTTTTACCTCCTGCGCGAGCGGCCCCGGGTCCGTGAGCACGGCAGGCCCTGTAATCGGGTCGCGTACTGGCCTCTGCAGCAGGCTGGTAGCCCCCGCGGCGAGCAGCAGTCCCCTTCAGGTCGTTATTGCGGCCGCTGTCTGCGTAGTCGCTTATGCACTGACACCTGGCTGACGCAGCTTTTACAGCCCGGCCGCGCAGGGGGTGACACACCTGGCCGGCGCCCGCTCGAGATTTCAAGGGGTTCGCGTCGGGCTCTGGCTGGTCCTTGGACCACCCGATCTGGCACTGAAAATGCTCAGGCTGAGATTCCGATGAATCTCCCTTCTCAGCTGTTTGATTCGGCGCCGGCCGCGGGGGCGCTTACCCGGGTTCCGGTCTTCTCTCCCGTGACAGACGGCGCGCGCTCGGTCGCCGTGGTCCTCAACCGCAACGCCCGCGGCGTGACCCCGCGCCAGATCGAGCGCCTCCGCCGCCTCCACCGCTCCGAGGACGTGTTCGTCTCCCAGAGCGCCGAGCACAGCAAGTACATCGCCGCCACCCTCATCCAGCGCGGCTACGCAACCGTGCTCTTCGGCGGCGGCGACGGCACCTTCGTGTGCTGCCTTAACGACATCCTGGCCGCCGCCGTCCGTGCCGGCCGCCGCCCGCCGCGCGTTGGCCTGTTGCGCCTCGGCACCGGCAACGCCCTCGGCTACTACCTGGGCATCTCCCCCCCGTCCCTGCGCGGCCTGCGCACCGAGCTCCTGCGGGCCCAGGACGGCGCCGCCGCTACCCACGACCTGCCGCTCCTCCGCGTCGACGGCAAGCTCGCGCCGTTTGCCGGCACCGGCCTCGACTCCCAGATCCTGGAGGACTACTCGCGGACCACCCGGACCCTCGACGCCGTGAAGCTCGGGTCCCTCATCGGCTCGCCGCTGCGCTACGTCCTGGCCGTGGCCCTGTGCTCCGTCCCCCGCTTCCTCGTGCGCAAGCTGCCGCAAGTCGAGGTCGTCAACGTCGGCGGCCCCGCCTACGCCATCAACCCCGACGGCCGGCCCGACCCCACCCCCCTTCCCCGCGGCACCGTCCTGTACCGCGGCCCCTGCACCCTCGCCGGCGGCGCCACCATCCCGTGCTACGGCTTCAACGTCCGCATCTTCCCCTACGCCGACCTGCGCCGCGACAAGTTCCACGTCCGCTGCAGCGACGCCTCCGCCTTCGAGACCCTGGCCCACCTCCCGTCCGTCCTCACCGGCTCCTACCGCAGCGCCTCCCTGCGCGACTTCCTGGTCGATGCAGTCGAGATCCACATGCAGCAGCCCGTGCCCATGCAGATCGGCGGCGACCTGCTAAAGGACCGCCGCGACTTCATGCGCATCGAGCTCGCCGACGAGCCCGTCCAGGTCCTCACCGCCCGCAACCCCACTCCCGCCGGCCTCCTCAGCAATTCCTGAAGCGAAGCCCGAAAAAGAAGTAAAAAGGCGTGGGCCGACCTCCGAAAGGGGAACCCCGACCGACGAAGCCCGAAGCGAAGCCCGAAAAGAAGCAAAAAGGCGTGGGCCGACCGGAGATCCTTTTTTGTCAGCGCAGCTGGCAAAAAAGGATCGCAGGGAAGGGGGACCCACGCCGGCGAAGCCCCGAGGCAAAGCCCCGAAGCCCGAGGCAAAGCCCCGAAGCCCGAGGCAACCCCCAAAGCCCGAGGCAACCCCCAAAGCCCGAGGCAACCCCCGAAGCCCGAGGCAAGCCCCGAGCTCAGCCAGCCGTAAACCCGGTCAGCCCGCCGGCGCCGCCTCGACCGGAGCCTCGGCCGCCGCCTGCTTCTTGGCCTGAATGTTCTTGAGCGACTTGCGCACCACCTCGGCAACGTCCAGGACCTGCAGCTTCTCCTCCGCCCCCGCGTCCTTGACCCCGTCGGTGATCATGATCGTGCAGAACGGACACGCCACCGCCGCCACCGCCGCCCCGCTCTCCAGGATCTCCTGCGTCCGGTTCCGGTTCACCCGCGGCCCCTTCTCCTCCTGCCACATCCGACCGCCCCCCGCCCCGCAGCAGAACCCGTGCTGCTTGCTCCGGTTGAGCTCCAGGAGCTCCCCGCTCGACACCGCCCCCAGGATGCTGCGCGGCGCGTCGTACACCCCGTTCCAGCGACCCAGGTAGCAGCTGTCGTGGTAGGTGATCTTCTGGTTCAGCTTCGTGTCCGCCTTCAGCCGCCCGCTCTCCAAGAGCTGCGACAACAGCTGCGAGTGATGCACCACCTCGTAGTTCCCGCCAAACTGCGGATACTCGTTCTTGATCGTGTGGAAGCAGTGCGGGCAGCTGGTCAGCACCTTGCGCACCTTGGCCTCGTTCATCGCCTCGATGTTCTCGGCCGCCTGCTGCTGGAACAGGAACTCGTTGCCCGCCCGCCGCGCCGGATCGCCCGAGCACTTCTCCTTGCGCCCGAGGATCGCGAACGACACGTTGGCCGCGTGCAGCACCTCGACCAGCGCCCGCATCGTCTTTTTGATCCGGTCGTCGAACGCCGAGGCGCAGCCGACAAATAGCAGGTACTCCGGGTTCTCGACCTCGTCCACCGTGCGCACCGGGACCTCAAGCCCCTCTGCCCACTCCAGCCGCTGCTCGTTGCTGATGCCCCACGGGTTGTGGTTGCGCTCCAGGTTCTGGAACGTGCGCTGCAGCTCCGTCGGCATCCGACCCTCGGTGAGCACCAGGTGGGTCTTCATCTGCTGGATCTTCAGCGGGTGGTTGATAAAGACCGGGCAGACCTCCTGGCAGGCGCCGCAGGTCGTGCACGACCACAGCGTCTCGTCCTTGATCCGCCCCCCGACGAGCGGCGGCAGCTCGGCGAGCTTGCCCTGCAGCCCCTCGATCTGCTTGCGCAGCGGCTCGGGCGCCTTGCCGAGCGCCTCGGTCGCCTCTTCCTCGGTCTTGCCCAGCGTGCCCGCCTGCCGCTTGAGACCGTCGAGCTCCAGGCTCAGCGCGCCGCGGTCCGCCATCTCGTGCTTGAGGTCGTGGATGAGGTGCATCGGCGACAGCGGCTTGTCGGTGAGGAAGGCCGGGCAGAAGTTGCTGCAGCGCGCGCACTCGGTGCAGGCGTACTGGTCCATCAGCGACTTGAACGAGAACTTCTCGATCTTGTCGACGCCCCAGTCGGTCTCGTCCTCGAGGTTGAGCTTGGGCATGATCCCGCGCTGCCCGAGCTCGCGGAAGTAGATGTTGGGCAGCGCGCCGAGGATGTGGATGTGCTTGGAGTAGGGCAGGTAGTTCAGGAAGAACAGCAGCACCCCGGCGTGCACCCAGCGCGAGATCTCGGAGACCACGTGCGCGCCGCCAAAGCCGCTGAACCACTGGCCGATGGCCGCCGAGATCGGCCCCAAGCCCGCGCCCGCATCGCCCGCGCCGCGCGCCGCCGCCTCGAAGCCGTGGAAGCCGAAGTGGCTAATCATGAGCAGCGAGATCTGCGCCAGGATGAACGCCGCGTCGCCCGACAGCGGGATGAGCCGCGGCTTGAGCACGATGCGCCGGAAGTAGGCGTAGCCGATCATCACCAGCACGAGCAGCGAGAACAGGTCGATGCTCCAGGTCAGCACCGGATACAGCGGCCCGAGGAAGGCGAAGCTGAACTCCGGCGCCACGTCCTGCAGGAGCCCCTGCGCGATGAACTC
The DNA here is from genome assembly GCA_035437965.1 of Pseudomonadota bacterium. GTDB lineage: Bacteria > Myxococcota_A > Polyangia > Palsa-1104 > JAEUJZ01 > CALFML01. The sequence goes on along the minus strand of DAOMZC010000143.1, from coordinate 4,896 downwards.
GATGGTGCCGATGGTGACGACGAGGAAGCCGTAGAAGATGAGGATGTGGTGCTTGGAGGTCGCCCCGGGCGGGGTCTTGTAGGACATCCGCTCGCCGACCTTCTTCTGGCCGAAGAAGTAGATGAGCACCGACGCGATGCGCTGCCCGAGCCGGTCGAGCGGCCGCAGGTCGTTCTGGCGACCGCGCGCCATGACGCGATAAAGCCGAGCCACCGAGCGGGCGAAGAACAGGACGGCGACGACCAACAGGGCGGTAAATACAGCAGACTTCACGATGATCTTCCTTTCCGCTTCATTGTGCGGCGTCGAGGGAGCGGCGTCCAGCGGCGCGGGCGGCGGGCTTGCGCTTTGCCGCCGGCCGGGGGCGCGATTTTGCCTTGTCAGCGGCGGCAGCTTTGGCTTGCGAGCGGGGGGCGGCGCCGGGCAGCCGGGTCGCGCCGAGCTTCAGCACCAGGGCAAACTCCGCCGCGGTCACTGGAACCACCGAGATCCGACTTTTACGCACGAGCGCCATCTCGAAAAGCCGCGGCTCCGCCTTGATCGTCGCCAGCGTCACCGGCTGGGTCAGCGCCACCACCGGCGCGACCTCGACGGCCGACCAGTCCTCTCCGGGCGCCGTCGGGTCGGGATATGCGGCCTTGATCACCCGGGCGACCCCGACGATCTGCTTGCCATCGTTCGAGTGATAATAAAGCAGGCGATCACCGACCCGCATCGCCCGGAGGTTATTGCGCGCCTCGTAGTTGCGCACCCCGTCCCAGCGGGTCTGCCCGTCGCGGCACAGCTGCGCGAACGAGTAGACCGACGGCTCGCTCTTGATCAGGTAGCAGGCAGCGGTTTTTGCCATGCGGGCAAGCTAACACGGCTCGAGCGTAAGTTTTTTCGCGTAAGTTTTTGCCGAGTTTTATCGCCACCCGGCTTCCGCCGGCGGCCGGGCGTGATACGTTCGCGAGCCTCAGATCATGTCGCCTCGCAACTCGCCGCAACGCGCCAAACTTGCCGCCGCCTCCCCCATCAGCCCCAGCCCGCTCGGCAGCGCCGGACCCGCCGACGCCGCCGAGCGGGCCGCGCTGCCCGTGACGCCCGTGACGCCCGTGACGCCCGTGACGCCCGTGCCGAACGACCCGCTGGCCGATCCGCCATCCGACCCGCCATCTGATCTCTCTGGGATGACGGTCGGCCGCTCGAGCGGGCGGCTCATCCGCCCGTTCAAGCCCTACATCCCCGAGACCGCCCACGATGTCGCCGAGCTCACCCCGCAGGCGATCGTCCTCGGCTCGATCTTCGGCATCATCTTCGGCGCCTCGACGGTGTACCTGGCGCTGCGGGCGGGCCTGACGATCTCGGCCTCGATCCCGATCGCGGTGCTGTCGATCGCGGTGTTCAAGAAGCTCGGCAAGAGCACGATCCTCGAGAACAACATCGTCCAGACGCTCGGCTCGGCGGGCGAGTCGATCGCCTCGGGGGCGGTGTTCACGGTGCCGGCGCTCATCTTCCTGTCGGGGGGCGAGCACTACTTCCAGTACGCCCAGATCATGACCCTGGCGGCGGTGGGCGGGGTGCTCGGCATCCTGTTCATGATACCGCTTCGCCGCAGCCTCATCGTCAAGGAGCACGGCAAGCTGCCCTATCCCGAGGGCACCGCCTGCGCCGAGGTGCTCATGGCCGGCGAGCGCGGCGGCACCCTGGCCAAGAAAGTCTTCAGCGGCGTGTTCACCGCGGCTTTCTATTGGGTGCTCATGGGGGTGCTGCGGCTGTGGCGCGACACGCCTGGGGTGCGCACCGGCCCGCGCTCGGTCTACCCCAACGCCACCCTCGACTGCAACATCACCCCCGAGTACCTGGGCGTCGGCTACATCATCGGGCCGCGCATCGCCGCCGAGATGACCTCGGGCGGGGTGCTGTCGTGGCTGGCCCTCATCCCGCTCATCTCGCTGTACGTGCCCGAGGCGCAGCGCCTGGCCGACCTGCACGCCCTGGGCTACAACGACGCCTGGATCGCCGACCACTCGGTGGCCGAGCAGGTCTACCGCGCCTACGTCCGCTACATCGGCGCCGGGGCGGTGGCGTGCGCCGGGGTGATGACGCTGCTCAAGACCCTGCCGACGATCGTGCACAGCTTCCGCGACTCGATCCGCGACCTGCGCGGCGGCGGCCAGAAGGCGACCGCGCGCACCGAGCGCGACATCCCGCTGCCGGTGGTGATCCTCGGCACGGTGGCGCTGGTGGCGCTCATCGCGGTGCTGCCCAGCCTGCCGGGCAAGTTCCCGCAGTCGCTGCTCATCTCGCTGCTCATCGTGGTGTTCGGCTTCTTCTTCGTCACCGTCGCCAGCCGCATCGTCGGCATCATCGGCAGCTCGTCGTCGCCGATCTCGGGCATGACCATCGCGACGCTGATGGGCACGTGCCTGGTGTTCGTGTCGATCGGCTGGCGCGGCGACTCGTACCAGACGGTCGCCCTCATCGTCGGCTCGGTGGTGTGCATCGCCGCCGCCAATGCCGGGGCGACCTCGCAGGACCTGAAGACCGGCTACCTCGTCGGGGCGACGCCGTACAAGCAGCAGATCGGCCTCATCATCGGGGTGCTGGTGTCGGTGCTGGTGATCGGCGGCACGCTGCTCTTGCTCGATCGGTCGATTCCGGGGGTGCAGCACGCCATCGGCTCGGAGAAGTTCCCGGCGCCGCAGGCGGTGCTGATGGCGACGATGATCAAGGGGCAGCTCAGCCAGCAGCTGCCGTGGGGGCCGGTGCTCGTCGGGGTGTTCCTGGCGTTCATGGCCCAGCTGGCCGGGGCGCACGCGCTGAGCTGGGCGGTGGGGGCGTACCTGCCGCTGTCGACCACGGCGCCGATCTTCGTCGGCGGGGCGGTCCGCTGGGTGGTGAACCGGCAGCGCACCCGGCGCGGCGGCGGCAAGGCGGCGGCGGCCGAGTCGGACATCGGGCCGGGGATGCTTTACGCGACGGGCCTGGTCGCTGGCGGCTCGCTCGCTGGCATGCTCATCGCCTTCCTCCAGGGCTTCGCCGAGAGCACCGCCAAGACCCTCGACCTCGGCGGCGAGTACTGGCTGCGCCTGGGCTTCCGCGGCGACGCCCTGGCGTTTCTGATGTTCGCCGCGCTGGCGGTGTTCCTGACGCGCCAGGCGCTGTCGCAAAAGACCTAGCGGTCCGCCCCAAAGCCCCGCCCCGCCCGAACCTCTCCCCGCTCCGCCCCCGCCCAGTTATTCCTGCCGCCGCGCTGTTTCAAAGCGCGCAAGGACTCCTTATTTCGCGCTAGTGCCGACGTTTATCCCTTTCTTGGCGATGACCGCTGGGTGGGCCCGTGGTACCTTAAGCAACAATTGCCTTCATCTACGCGGTCTGCCTATGCAACCTGAGTCCACGCCTACTTGGCTGATTGGTCCTGAGATTCCGCCTACCCAGCGGATCGGCACCGTCCTGTCCGGCAGCTACCGGCTAGATGCCTTTCTCGGGCAGGGGATGACCGGGGTTACCTACAACGCCTGGCACCTGCGTCAGAAGCAGCCCTACGCGGTCAAGCTTTTGCACCGCGAGCTGCAGCCCAGCCACGAGCGCGTCTCGCGCCTGCGCCAGGATCTGCGGACGCTGTCGGGCCTGCGCCGCTTCGGCTTCCTGCCGGTCGAGCTGAGCTTCGCCCCCGACGGCGCGCCGTTCCTCGCCTGCGAGCTGCTCACCGGCGAGACCCTGCGCAGTCGCCTCGGCCGCGGGCCGCTGCCGGTCCTGGCCACCGGCATCGTCACCGCCGCCCTGGCGCGCGCCCTGGGCGAGGCCCACCAGCAGGGCATCGTGCACGGCGACCTGCGGCCCGAGAACGTGCTTCTGCCGTCCGAGGCCGGGCGCGAGATCGAGGCCGGCCAGCCGGTGCTGCTCGACGCCGCCCTGCACCACCTGCGGCGGCGGCCGATCGGCCTTGATGAGTCGCTGCCGATCGGCAAGCTGGTGTACCTGGCGCCCGAGCAGGCGAGCGGCGAGCAGCAGACCGCCGACGCCGGCGGCGACATCTTCGCCCTGGGGGCGATCCTTTATGAGTGTCTGACCGGGCGGCAGGCGTTCGCCGGGCCCGAGCTCGAGGTCGTGCTGGAGAAGCTGGCGGCGCCGCCGCAGAAGCTGGCGCTCCCGCGGGAGGTCGGCGCGCCGCCGGGGCTCGGCGAGGCGCTCGATGAGGTCATCGCCAAGGCGTGCGCCCGCGATCCGGCCGAGCGCTACGCCAGCATGGCCGAGCTGCTGGCGGCGCTCGATAAGGCGTTCTCGCAGTGCGGCCTGCCGCTGCCGCCGCCCGACGAGCGGGTGCCGATCGACACCGTCAAGGCGCAGAACCGCGAGCTGCGCAAGCGCACCGTGGTGGTCAAGAAGGTCGTGCCGCTGGCGCCGATGACCGAGCTGCCCGAGACCTCGGGCGTGATGTCGGCGGCGGCGTTCGCCCACCTGAGCGCGCTCATGACCTCTTCGTCGACGCCGGAGCCGAGCGAGGCCGCCCCGGCGAGCGCCCCGGCAGCCGCCGCCGAGCCGGGGGGGGACAAGCCGGCCGACGGCAAGCGCATCACCGCCAAGAACCGGGTGGTGCGGCGGACCGTGCGCGCTCGCGATCTGTCGCGCCTGCTGAACCAGATCGAGTCGGGGCAGCTCGATGTCGCGCAGGCCATGGCGCTCGCCGCCAAGACCGAGGACGAGCCCGCGCCCGACGAAGCCGTGCCCGAGCCGGTCGCCGGGGCCAAGAGCGAGGCGCAGCGCATCATCGAAGAGGGCCGCGCCGCCGTCATCGCCCGCGCCGAGGCGGCCAAGAAGAACCGCGAGACCGAGACCAAGGAGCGCCAGCAGCGCGACCAGGCGGCGGCGCAGGAGATGCAGCGGCGGCTATTGGAGCAGGCCCGCCAGGAG
>DAOMZC010000142.1:0-10611 GCA_035437965.1 Pseudomonadota bacterium | reverse complement strand
TCCTCCGCCTCGAACTCGCGCACCGGGCGGCCGTCCACCAGCAGCTGCAGCGCGGGCGCCGCCAGGCCGCCGAGCAAGCCCACGTGCGAGCCGTCTGGACACAGCGCCAGCGATCCCGCCAGGGCCCAGCGCAGCGGCAGCTCGCGCCCCGGCGTGACGAGGAACAGGTCGGCGCCCCGCCGTCCCAGATAGGCGTAGCCGGTGTCGGCGCTGGCCGCGTCGGCGGTTACCGGATCGGCGACCTCGTCGTACCACGGGCCCGGCCGGCCGTCGATGACCGCCTGCTCCTTATCGCCGCGCCGGCCGAGGTCGGCAGAGCGCCGCTCGCTCACCCGCGGCGAGCGGATGCTGTCGTAGGGCGGCCCGGCGGCGCCGCCCTGGACGAGGAAGTGCGACTCCTCGCTGCGGGCCACGTACAGGGGACCGGTCGTGTCATCGCTGGCGGCGGCCTGGAGGGTGCGCCACTCGACCTTGGCGAACGTCAAAGCCGGCAGGGAAGCCGGCGGCGCGCCCAGCCGTGGGGCCGCGACCACGCGCTCGCGCCCGCCGTCGCGGGCGACGTAGTACAGGTGCTCGCCGCGCGGGCAGAAGCGCAGCCCGGCAGCGCTGTCGTGCGGCACCGCGTCCCCATCGTGCAGCACCCACCAGCGGCCGGCGCGGCGGACGATCGCCGCCCAGCGTCCGCCGCGCGGACTCAGCCGCAGCTCGGCCACCGCCTCGTGCGGCCCGAGCTCGCGCCCGTCCAGCACGACAAACGCCCGGGCGCCGCGACGAGCGATGTAGCCGTGGTGCGTCGCATCCTGGTCGACCTGCAGCTCTGTCACGCCGTCATAGGGGCCCTCGGCAACCTCGGCGACCGGGGCCGGCGCGATGCCGGTGCGGACGACGAACAGCGAAGCTCCCCGCCGTGCCACGAAAAAGAGCTGCCCGCCGTCACCGAGGCGCAGCGACCCGGGCAGCACGGCGTCCCACGGCTGCCCGGCCGAGCTACCGGCCGAGCTACCGGCCGAGCTACCAGGCGGGCGGCCGTCCACGATCACCCGCCACCCGGCGCCCGACCGCGCCGCGAAGACCAGGTGGCCGCCCCCCGGACTCAGCCTCAGCGTGTCCAGGTCGATGAGCGGGTAGCGCGCCACCAGCACCCCATCGCGGTGCACGACCATGCCGCGCAGGGTCGCGTGCAGGTCGGCGCGGTGCTGGTGGTCGAGGCTATAGCTGCGCCCGAGCAGCCCTCCAGAGCAGCCCCAAAGGAGCATCACAGTAAAGATGATCGCGGCGCGCATCAGCCGGGTCGACGGCCATACACCGAGAGGAGCGCGATGCCGGCGATGAGCATCGGCACCCCCGGCGTGGCGGCGATCGCAGACAGGCCGACCGTCAGCGGAATGAAGCCCAGGCCGAAGGCGGTCCACTCAAAGCCGATGCCGAGCAGCACCGCTCCGGTGACCAGCTTGGACACCCGGCGCTCCCGATCCTCTTGCGAAGGCGACTCGTCGCCGAGGCGATAGATCTCGCCGTCGCCGGGGTACTCCGCGGGGGCCGGCTGCTCCCACCAGGCGCGGGCCAGCTCTTGCTGCCGCTGCTGCTGGGTGTAGAACGCCGGCGCGCTCAGTCGGTCGCCGAGGCGCTGCAGCATCTCCTTGACCGAGCCGGCCTGGGCGGCGCGATCGGCGCGGGCGACATACTCGTCCAGCACCACGCCGGCCTGCGAGCGGCGCAGCTGCAGGTCGAGGTGCTCGACCTGACGGCGCACCTGCTCGCCGCGCTCGGGCGCGATGCCGGCGGCCAGCGCCTCCTCCTCAAGGTGGGCCGCCAGCCGCGGCAGGAGCTCCGGGTGGCCGCGCACCGTCCGCTGCAGATCGATCCGGTCGGCCGGTGACAGATCGATAAGGAACGAGCGCGCCTCGGCGACTGCGGCGGTGATCTCGGGCAGCGCCGCGGCCAGGCGGCCCTGCATGCCCGGGTGGGCGCGGCCGGAGGCGGGGAGCTCGCGGAAGCTGCGCGTCAGGTTCATCGAGCGCAGCACCTTGCGGATGAGCGCCTCGCAGCGCTCGCGCTCGGCCATCTGGGTCGCGCCCACCGCCGCCAGGATGCCATCCACCGGGTGGCGCGCCATCCACTCCTGCTGGCGATCGAGGCGTCCCAGAAACTGCTCCATCGCGGTCGGGCTGAGCTCCTGCGCTGCCTGCGCCGCCCCGCCCCGACCAAGCAGTGCGATCGCGCCGAGCGCCCCGGCCTGAAAGAACTCTCTTCGCTCCATAGCGCCTCTCCTAGAAACGGTGATCGAAGCCAAGCTGGAACAGCGGTCCGCCGCCGAGCGTGCTGCCGGGGACGCACCCCAGGGTGGTGGTGCTCGGGGGCGGGCACTCGCGCCGCTCGGTCAGGCCGAAGCCGCCCAGGCTGAAGCCGACGATCGTGGTCCCAGGGCCGCCGGTGCCGCGCGCGTAGACGCGCAGGCCCGCGGTCGAGTGGACCCAGAACGGCAGGCCGCCGGCCGCCGCGAACACGAGAGTCACCCGCCGGTGGACCGGGATGTTCAAGGTGACGGCGGAGCTGTCGAAGGTCGCCGGCCGACCGTGGTCGGGCAGAAAGAAGTAGCCGTCGGCGCTCAGGTTCAGGCCGTCCAGGCTGCCGAAGCGGGCGCCGAGGCTCATCTGCAAGAGGATGTCCCTGCCACGGCCGGTGTCCACCGAGCCGCCCAGGCCCACGCTCAGCTCGAAGCCCGACAGGGCCAGGCCGACGACGCCGCGCAGCGAGGCGGCGGCGACCGTACCCGCGCTCACCGTGGTGAACCCGGGGCCGGGCAGCCGCAGGCCGCTGGCCACGATGCCCGGGCCGAGCTCGACCGCCAGCTTGAGCGGCACGCCGAAGCGGTACTCGACCGCCCCCTGCGTCCACAGCCCCAACCCGACGTTTTCGTCGAGCGCCGGACCCGCCCACACATCGCCGCGCACCCGCCAGGTGCCGGGAAAGCGGCGGCCGTAGACGAGGGTCTCGCGGAAGTGACGGGTCGGCACCGCCGCGTCGCCGGTCTCGGCGTAGGCGTTGCGCACCAGGCGACCGGCGCCCTGCAGGCCGCTCACCCGCTCCAGCACCAGGGTGCCGGTCTTCGTGCCGGTGAGCGGGGACTCCTCGGCCTGGCGGCTGTCCTGGGTCCGTCGCACCGTGCGCTGCCGGAGCAGGCGGAACCGCTCGCCGACGCGCAGCGGCCGCTGGGCCTCGATGACCACCCAGCCGCGGCGCACCAGCACCACCTGCGCCGGGCAGCGCTCGTCGGCCTGGGCCTGCTCGTCCGGGCACAGGTAGGCGGGCTCGCGGGGGGGCTCGCCCGCCTGCGCGAGCCCCGCCCAGAGCATCAGGATGCAGCATAAGCGCGCGGCCGGCATGGCGCTCAGTGCACGCGCAGCTGCGCCGCGAAGCGCAGCGCCTGGGCCTGGGCGCCACCCTGCAGCACCGCGCGCAGCGTCCGCGCGCGCTCCGCGAGCTGCTCGCGCAGGAAGCTGCTCACCACCGCCCGGCCCACCGGCGCGTCGTCGCGCAGCGCCAGCCGTTCACCGATGTGCACGAACGGCGTGCCGGTCGAGCCGAGGTGACAGCCGGCGCAGCTCTCGCGGTTGAGCCACTCCTGCGCCGCCTTCAGGCCGGGGTCACGGCTGCTGCCGGGGAGCCGGATGAGCTTGCCCGTGACCGGCACCATCGCCGCCAGGAAGCGCTCCGGGATCTCGGCGGTGCCGGCGCGGATGGCGTCGCGGCTCGCCTGCACCCAGGCGAGCAGCTCGGGGCTGTCCGAGAAGCGCTCGTCCACCGCCTGCTTGGCCGGGGCGAGGACCAGGTCGCCGCCGGAGAGGTGCCACTCGCGCATCTCCCAGGCGGCGCTGCGCGCGGGGTTTATGAACTCGTTGCTGCGCACCTGCCCGAGGTGCTCGGGCCGCAGCAGCGGATCGTAAAGGGCCTTGAGCCGCAGGAGCCGCTCCGCCGGGTCATCGATGGCCGACAGCTCGGCCCACGCCTGCGCCACCTGCTGGCAGCCGTGGCCATCGTCGGGAACCGCCAGCTCGACGATGAGGGTCATCCGCTGGCTCACATCGCCATAGCCGCCGTTGTAGGCAAACGAGATCCGCGCCTCGCCGCACTGACCGGGCCGCAGCAGGTCCAGGCGGTTGATGAGCGCCGTGGTGTGCCAGCGCTCGGCCAGCCAGCCGCGCAGCGAAGGTTGGGGCTTGCTGCCGACCAGCAGGGTGAGCTGCGGCCGCGGCGGCGCCGTGGCCCCGCTCTCCAGGCGCAGCGTCTTGGAGTAGAGCTCGAACCAGTGAGAGATGAAGAGCTCCTCTTTTCCCCGGGGCGCGAAGCGGCTAAGTACGTTGTCCAGGCGGAAGGCCGGGTCGCGGACGATCTCCGGCTCGCGGACGAGCAGGCTGCGCTCGCTGCGCAGCTCGGTAGCACTCGGCGCCGGCGCCACGCAGCGCTGAAAGACGTTGTCGCACAGGCAGCCGGGGACGGCGCTGCCGGTCGTGCTGAGCGGGCACTGCGAGTAATACTGGCTGGCCGCCTCCGAGCACTCGGTGCTGTAGATCTCGGTGCAGTCGAGCCGGCCGTGGCAGCTCGCCTCGTCCAGGCCGTCGCACGGGCTCTTGCCGCAGGTGCCGAGGCAGGGCTGGCTGTGTCCGGTGCTGGTGAGGAATCCGTCGCGCGCCGGCGGGCAGGTGGCGCTCAGGTGGCAGGTCTCGTCGGCGGCGCACTCGGAGTCCTTGGCGCAGGTGCGCTGCCGGTCGTTGTGCTCGCAGGCGACGAACGCGCCGCCGCTGCACGGGCAGGCGGCGCCGGGCGGGCAGTAGCAGGCGGTGCCGGTCGGCTGGCACAGCGGGTTCACCAGGCAGGAGACCTCGCGCTCTTCCAGGGTGCCGCCGCTGGTCGTGCAGTCGGGGCTGCGCAGCGCGCGGCGCTCGGTGCACGCGGTCGTCGGGCTGGAGAAGACCGACTCCACCTGTCCCCACTTGCACTCCGCCCGGCTTTGGCACTCCTCCTCATCGAGCGCCGAGCAGGGCGCGGGCAGCGCCGGCAGGCTGCGGCAGCCGGCGTAGCTGCGCCGGGTCGCTTGCCAGCACACAAGAGGTGCATGGAAGGCATCCTCCTGACCGGCGACCGAGGCGCCGGTAGGCAAGCGGCGCGCGGCGGAGGTGCACCGGCTGGGGCTGACCGTCTGGGCGTCGAGCGCGTAGGCCGGCTGGCAGCGGGCGTCGGCGAGGCAGGAGTCTTCGGTGAGGGCGGCGCAGGGATCGGCGCTGGGGCAGCTCTTCCAGCCGCGCTGGGCCGCCGTCAGGAAGCATCCGGACAGCGCCACGCAGCTACCGCTGTCGGGGTCCTTGAGGAGCAGGGACTGACCACAGGACAGCTCCTGGCACAAACGAGCGACACAGACATTACCGCCGCCGCAGTCATTTGTGGTTTCACAGATGCCTCCGGTACAGCCAAGGAAGAGCAGCGCACCGAGCCAGACCGTCCGCAAGTAGACAGTCGACCCGGGCAAAAAAGTCCGACTCTGTGACACGGATGTCGCGTTCATGGCACCTCCACGGCAGGGCGTCTATCGATAACGCCCAACCATGCAGATCCCATACCAAAATCGACGGTTCACAGAGCGGACTGGGTCGCGCCAAAATCCTCCGGTCCAATGACCCGCGCGGCGGGAGTCGCTACGGCAGCAGCTGCAGGGGCTGAGTCGACCCGTTGACCTCGACCGAGCCATCACAGGCGCTGTGGAACTTGATCTCGATGATGGTCGGAATGGGAACCAGCCCGCCGGAGACCTCGGTGATCTGAGCGCTGCCCGAGATTGGGTTACTCGGGCAGGTCGGGTCGAGCACCGCGCTCTTTATCGACGAGACGCGTACTCCGCTGAAGCCGCCGGCGCTGGCGCTGGTGGCGCTGATCGTCACCAGATCATCTGCCGGGTCGGCGGTTCCCTTGCCCTCCACGCTCACCGTCCAGGAGTTGCTCGCCCCCACCGCCAGCGCGCTGCCCGATGCGCCGGCGACGGCGTTGGCACCGGTGTAGCTGATCGTCAGGGTGCTACTGCTGCGGCTGGCGCTGACCTGGGTGACGCTGGCGATCGCCAGCGCTTTGTTGCTCTGCGCCGTGACCTGGGCATTGGTGAAGGTCTGGGACAAGGTGGCCTGATCGACGCTGCTCCAGTTGCCGGTGACCGCCACGGTGCCGGTGGCGGCGCCACCGAGCGGCAGCGGGCAGCCGGGACCAAGCGCGATGGTCACCTCGCCGGTGGTACAAGGGAAGGTGGAGCAAGCGGTCTTCACCGTTGCGCAGGCGACCGGCATTCCCTTCATCGCGTCCATCGCCAGCGCCGCGGTGCGCCCCACCGCAGAGGCCGTGGTGAGGCCAAACTGAACTTCATTAATCGCCTTCTGCTGACTGCTGCCGCAGGCTCCGACGAACACCAGCGCCGCCCCAAAAAACAACTCTTTTTTCATGATGACTCCCCCGGGCTTGTTCAGCCCAAGCCGTCACTGACGATCGCCCAGGCGACGTATTCACAGAGCCCGCGTCCCAACGTGCGCAGCGGTGAAGGCGCCCCGAGTAGGGAAGATCTCCGCCGCCAGCTTGTCTACCCTTCCTTACCGCTGGCCACAGCGCGCCGACTCTCAGCAGCGGGGAACCGGACCTTCAGGAGTCCCCCGAGCGCGCAGCTCCGGGAGTCGCGCGGACAGCTCGGGCACCCGGACCTCATCATCTAATAGACGTTGGTCGTGCACGTAATCCGTGGTCGGTTCGAGCACCCAATGCTCGCGAGCGAAAGAGCGCCGCAGCGCGCTCACCAGCTCCGCAAAGGTGTACCCCTCGCGGGCGTTGCTATCCAGGTGCACCGTCGCGCCCAGCGGGGCCCCAAGGAGCTGCAGCAGGGCCGCCACCGTATCCTCCATGAACGAGCAGGCTGGAATCCATCGCGTGCTGGCGCGGATGCGCTGATCGCGCGCCTGCTGCGCATCGAGCGCCGCCAGCATGTTGTTGCCGCACGCCTGCGGATCGATCTGCCAGCCGAGGCGCGCGATGCTGGCCCTGGGATTCTTGGCGCGCACCGCGTCCTCGCAGCGGATCTTGTAGCGACCATAGTCGTCCCGCGCCGTGCGAAGATCAAAAGGGCGATGCGGTCCGTCCGGCTGGTGATCAAACACCATCGCGGTGCTTGTAAAAAGGAACGGCAGACCGCGCGCCCCGGCGTAGTCGGCCAGCTGCGCCGCCCAGGCTTCCGCCCCCAGGGCCAGGTGAGCGATGGCCTCCACCCGCTGGGTCGCCAGCCAGGCCGCCGCCGCCTCTCCGCCGTCGGCAGGGATCCGCTGCCGGTCCCAGCCGAGCACCTCCCAGCCGCGCGCGCGCGCCAGCGCCGCGAGCTTGGGAGCCAAGGTGCCGTTCATACCGGTGAGCAGCAGGCGCATCGCACTAGATTATTACGAGCAAGCCAGACGGTCGGCGAAAACTGGAGCGGCCGCCGACCGCATCGGCCTGCTCGCCCCGGATCGCCCAAGCTCGGCTCGGGCGGCGGTCGCTCTTGGCGGCGTTCCCGGCCGCAGCGCTAGCGGGAATCGACCGCGCCGGCGTCGGGCGGACTCCCAAGGCAGCTGTTCGGCGTACAGCCGCAGCCGGTCATGCCGCCGCCGCTGCCGCAGACGCAGGTGGCGCCTTCCCCGCAGCTGGAGCCGGCCCCGCCATCGCTGGCGAGGCGGCAGGGATAGATGGTGCAGAAGTAGGTGTCGTCGTCGCTCGGCGTGGCTCCGTTGCCGAGTGAGGAGCAGATGTTGGTCTGCACCTCATCGCCGAAGCAGTCCGAGATCTTGGTGCAGAACTTCCCGACTCCCAGCGAATTCCCTTTGTCGCCCGGGTGGCCGCACGCAGACCGCAGCTTCGTCATATCCGGCGGCACCCCCAGGTCATCGGGGCCATCGTTATGCTGGGTGCAGGCGGAGATTAGAGCCAAGGCCAGGGCGAACCAGAGCTTCCTCATGCGCCGGTCTAACCACACGCGCGCCCTCCTAGTCAATCACTTTTGCCCGCAGTCCTAAAAGAGGAAAGGACGGACCCGGCAGAGGAGCTGTCCTATCTGTCCTATCTGGCCTATCTGGCCTATCTGGCCTATCTGGCCTATCTGTCCTATCTGTCTTATCTGGCGCGGCAGGCCGCGAGCCCCGAAGCCAGCGTGCGCAGGGTCAGGATTCCCCCCAGGTTCACTCCCGAGCGTACAAGGAGCTCGGCGAGCTGGGGCCGGATCCCGGTCAGGATCGGCCGCGCCCCAAGCAGCTCGACAGCCCGCACGACCTTGAGGACGGACGTGGCCCCCGCCGCGTCGAGCGTCTCCACTCCGGTCAGATCCAGGATCACGTTCGCCGCCCGCCGCGTCGTGATCTCCGGCAGCAGGCGCCCGGCGAGCTCGCTGCTCCGCTCCTCGTCCAGCACGCCGATGAGCGGCACCGCCAGCGCCCCCTGCCCGACATCGAGGATCGGCACCGACATCACCCGGATCTGCGCCGCCTGCTGTTCGATGCGCGCCCGGCTCTCGTGCAGCGCCGTCACGTCCATCTGCAGCACCAGCGTCGCCGGGGCGCCGCTCACCGGGTCCACCGAGCGGTGCGCCTCCACCGCGTGCCAGCGCTCGCCGGCCAGGGTCCGCACCTTCACCTCGCCGCGGAAGATCCGCGCCGCCTTCACCTCGGCGTCCACCGTGTCCGCCATCGCGGGGTCGACGAACCAGTCGCGCAGCGCCGCGGCCTCGCCAAACGCCCGCAGGCCCGCCGGGTTCTGAGTCAGCACCGCGCCGGCCTCGTCGAGGAGCGATACTATCGCCCAGATGCGGCGGATCGCCTCGATGCCGCGCAGCTGCTCGGGATCGATGTCCACCTTGCTGTCCATCGCCTGCACCAGCGTCACCGTGCGCCCGTCATCGAGCTCGATTCCCGAGAAGTGACAGCGCACGGTCACCGCGGACTTGCCGTGCGGATAGAAAGTGAGCAGCCGCTCCTCGGTCTCGCCGCGCTCGATCCGCGCCAGGGTGGCGAGCTGGCGCGTCCGCGCCGACGCCGAGACCTGCTTGAAGTCCCGCCCCTGCAGGTCCGCGAGGTCCCTGGCCTGCCACAGCGCGAGCGCCCGGGAGTTCCCCCACAGCATCTCCAGGTTCGCGTAGTCTATGATCCAGACCGGAATCGCCACGCCTTCCAGCAGGGCGAGGCGCTCGCTGAACGTCATCGCCACGACCCTCGCCTCCTCAGGCTTATGAGCGTCGACAGACCGCGGCCGTTCCGCCTGCCCCCGGCTCCGTCCAGAGCCCTTGCAGCTCGTCGGTGAATCATGTTTCCCCCGCTACGAGAATCATGACTTTTTTTTGAAACAAAAACACCCATAAAGCGCGGGTTCCTACTCGGGCGCAGCGTCAAGACAGCGGGCTTGCGGGGCGGCGCGGGGCGGGGCGCGTGGAAAGTCCGCTTCGGCAAGCGCGGGCGGGCGGCGGCGTGTTTTCTCCTGTCGCGCTGCGGCGGAGTGGGCGAAGCTAGGGGCAATGCGGGTGCTCTACTTGACCACGGAGTTTCTGTGGCCGGCCCATCAAGGCGGGCGCGTGCGCAGCCTGGCGCAGCTGCGGCTCCTCGCCGCTCAGCCCGAGGTTTCGCAGCTCACCGTGCTGAGCTTCGCCGAGGTCGCGGTGTCCCCCGCCGAGCTCGCGGCGCTGCGCGCGGCCGTCCGCCAATCGGCGCCGCCGGCGCCGCCGGCGTCTGCGGGGGTCTCGCCGCGCGCCGGTCTCAAGGTGGAGGTGTTGCCGCCGATCCATCACCCCATCCACCTCAAGCAGGCGCCGGCAGAGCTCCTGCGAGTGGCGGCGCTGCGGGCGCGCACCGGCGTGCCGTACCTGGCCACCAAGTGGCGCAGCGCCGAGCTGGAGCGCGTCCTTTTGCGCGAGCTCGAAGACGGCGGCTATGACCTCGTTTACCTCGATCACCTGGGCATGGCGCTGTATCTGCAGCTGGTGCGGCGCGCCTGCCCGGCGGCGCGCCTGGTGCTGGACGAGCACAACGTGGAGAGCGACTTCTTCGCGCAGTTCGCCGCCCGCGCCCCGCTGGCGCTGCGCCCGCTGGCCCGCTTCGAGCACGCCGCCGCCGCCCGGTTCGAGGCCGAGACGCTGGCCGCCGTCGACGCGGTGGTCGCCATCTCCCAGCTCGACGCCGAGGCGCTGACCGCGCTGACCTTGCGCCACACCGGCAAGCTCGTGCGGCCGCAGGTGGTCCCCCAGGTGGTGCAGTCCACCGAGCCGCGCCGCCCGCCGCCCGCCGAGCCGCGGCTCGGCTATGTCGGCAACCTCACCTGGCACCCCAATGCGCTCGGGCTGTCGTGGTTCTGCTCGGCGGTCTGGCCGCGGCTGCAGCGTGAGCTGCCGGCGGCGCGGCTGTCGATCGCTGGCTCGGGGCTGGCGCTCGATGGGCAGGGGCGGCCGCTGGCGCCCAAGGCGTGGCGGCGGCCGGGCATCGAGGTCCTCGGCTACGTCGCCGAGCTGGAGGAGCTGTACCCGCGCTGCCTGGGGGTGATCGCGCCCATCCTCGGCGGCTCGGGGGTGCGCAT
>DAOMZC010000141.1:0-10646 GCA_035437965.1 Pseudomonadota bacterium | reverse complement strand
GTCGTGGAAGTGCGGCAGCGGCAGCGGCAGCGAGCCGTCGGTGGACTTGTCGATCGGGTAGGCGAACGCCGACCACTGCTTGTAGCTCAGCTGGGCGGTGAGCACGAGCCGCCGGGTCGCTCGCACCGCGACCTCGGCGGCGACCTGCAGCGGGTCGTACTGCGCGATGCCGGAGAAGTAGATCACCGGCAGCATGAGCGGCAGCGCGTCGCCGAGCTTGGTGTGCACCGTGATCCGGTACGACGACTGCGAGACGCCGCGGAACACCGCCCCGACTGCGACCCGGCCGCCCGGGGTCTGCCAGCGCGCCCCGAGGATCGGCGAGTAGTTGACCGTAAGCTGCTGCTCGGAGGCGGCGATCAGGCGCCCGCTGCCGTCCTGCTGGATGTTGATCTCGCCGACCAGCGCCGCCAGCGCCAGCACGCCGCCGCCCACCTGCAGCCCCCACGGCAGCCGCACCCCGCCGCCGAACAGGATCGAGACGATCTGGGTCCGCGAGTCGAGCAAGCTGGCGCGTGCCACGTCGGGAAACGGCACCCGCACCCGGTTGATGAATCCCGTCGGCAGGTACAGGCCCAGGCCCAGGCCCAGGCGGTCCTTCATCACCCCGCCGAGCGGCAGCGGCAGCGCGCCACCGATGATGAGGCCCAGGGTGTTCTCGATCGGGTAGGGAGCGTCGTCGACCGTCGTCTGGTAGCCGCCGTAGACCAGGCCCAGGGTCAGGTTGCGCTTGCCGGTGGCCAGGCCGGCGGGGTTCTGGTAGGTCGCCTCATAGCCGGTCGAGTCGGCGACGCCGGTTCCGGCGAGCGCCGGCGAGCGGGTGCCGAGCGAGGTGAGCTCGGGCAGCGAGGCCCGGGCGCTCGCCGCGAGCAGGCACAGCATCGCCACAGGCAGGGCAGGGAGGATTTTGCGCATGGCTAGCTTCCTTGGCCCGCCGGCAGGACCGGGGTCTTTTCGCGGCCCTTTTTGGCCTCGTGGGTATCGAGCCAGATGGTCACCGGCCCCTCGTTGACCAGCTCCACCGCCATCAGCGCGCCGAAGCGCCCGGTGGCGACGCGGTAGCCCAGGCGGCGCAGCGCCGCGACGAAGTACTCGTAGAGCGCCTCTGCCGCGGCCGGCGGCATGGCCGCGGTGAACGACGGCCGGCGGCCGCGGCTTGTATCGGCAAAGAGAGTGAACTGGCTGATCACCAGCAGCGCCCCGCCCACTTCGCGCAGCGCCCGGTTCATGTTGCCCGCCCGCTTGCCCGGCGGCGCGGTCCCGGCCGGAGCAGCGGCTGCCGGGTCACCACCGGGCGTCAGCTCGGGCTCAAGGTCGGCAAAGATCCGCAGTCCGGTGAGCTTGTCGGCCAGCCAGTCGGCCTCGGCCGGCGTGTCCCCGTGCCCGATGCCGAGGAGGACGCACAGACCTGGAGCGTCCTGGCCGTCGGTGCCGGCGCCGATGCTGCCCAGGATCTCGCCGCTCGGCACGTCACGCACCGCGGCGCGCGACACCCGCTGGACTACCGCTCGCATTGGATGCGCGTAGCACGCGCGCTTCCGCGCTGTAAAGCAGTACGCAGGGAGGCTTACGAGCTCGACAGCTCGCAGTCAGGCGAAGTCCGGACGAGGTCCAAGCGAGGCCCGGCGAGGTCAGGATAGGGTGCGGCTCAGGCGTGGTTCAGGGCCTGGTGCGCGCCGGACTCGCTGCTGTGGAGCTGGCGGACGCGGCGGAACGGGCGGGTGGGGATGTCGCTCAGATCGAAGAGGTGGTCGATGCCGGGCGCTGCCTCGGTAAGCAGGCGCTGGCGCGGGGTGCGCACGTGGCGCTTGTTGATGCGGGCCGCGGCGTGCTGCAGCCAGTGCATGGCGTAGCGTCGGATCGGGGGGTCGCCAAACGGCTCGGTGAACGGCTCAATAAACGGCTCGGTAAACGGCTCGATAAACGGCTCGGCGGAGACTGACTGCGCGGCGGACCGAGCGGGCAAGTGGCAGCTTGCGGGAATCGGTGGGGGAACGGCGCGTGAAGGCATGACCGCTGCCTTCTGCAAGAATCGGTGCAACTTGGCGCAGGCGCCCACGATTTTTCGCTCTACCGAGGGACACGTCGGACCATCGAAGCGCCCCGCTGTCCGCTGCGCACCCCAAGCGGCTGCAGAAACAGCACACCAAGCCTGCCGGATTGGTCAGTTTTGACCGCCGCCTGCCCGCAGATGGGCAGCCTGCCTACATAGGTGCCGCACATCCCAGCCGCCCGCGGCGAGCTAGAGCGGGATATACAGACCCAGGCTCGCGAAGCCCGCCCCGCACAAAAGCGAGCAGCCGGCCGGCCCGCGCGGGTCGCCGCTCGTAAACGGGATGCCAAACTGGTTCCCCACCGCCTGGTCGGCGAACCACATGCCGCCGGTGAGCTCGATGACCGTGCGGCGCAGGCGCTGGCTCAGCGGTCCGCTGCCGCGCAGGAACGACAGCCGCCACTTGAGCTGCAGCTCGGCCGAGTACGTACTGTACTTGCCCAGCTTGGTGTCCGAGGTGAAGTAGCCGAGCTCGCGGATCGTCGCGCTCTTGTAGTAGGGCGAGCCGGGAAAGACGCTCGGCAGGTCGTCGCCCTCGTGGCGGTAGAAGTCGACCTCGCCCTGGGTGTAGAAGCTGAACAGGCCGCGCAGCTCGACCGGACCGATGGGCAGGTAGACCGCGAACTCCGGGTTGAGCGCCCGCAGGTTCCACGAGTCGTAGTGCCCCCGCAGCCCCGGCCGCAGGGTCACGTGCGGGACCAGGGTGGAGCCGGTCGGGATCATCGCGTGCAGCGACAGCGCCGCCACGTGGCGCAGGCGGCGGGTCGGCAGGCTCTCGATCTCCAGGGTCTGCTCGCCGGGCACCGGCCGGTAGACGTTGTTCTGATAGCCATTGGCGCTGGTCAGCTCGTACGAGGCGGTGCCGAGGAGCCGCTGGCCGAACACCTGCGTCCACAGCGCCACCAGGTGGACCGTCTGCAGCACCCCCTGGATCAGGTACCCGGTCGGCCCCAGCCGCTTGCCCACCGTGTTGTGGCCGTAGTCGAGCCCGAAGACGAGCGTGGTGTTGTCCTGGAACAGGTTGAACTTGCCGCGCAGCCCGGCGTTGTGGGAGAAGTAGTCGCTCTCGGTCGAGTAGCTGTAGCTGGCCGAGATCGTCGTCTTGCCAGGCAGCGGGATGTCGACGCCCAGGCCGGCCTCGTGGCGCAGCTCGGTGAACGGCTGGTCGGTGTTGGCGCCGGCGGCCAGCGAGGCCGAGGTGATCGCGTCGAGCACGTAGTGGGCGTTCACCCCGACCCGGCCCGGCAGCTCCTGGCGCACGTCCACCGTCGGGTTCAGTACGCGGGTGTTGCGGTCGCGCCAGTAGTTGCCGCGGAAGACGATCTCGCCGCCCGGGTTCTGCGGGATCTGCCCGGCGCGGGCGGGGGTGGCCAGCAGCGCGCTCAGCAGCCCGAGGAGGAGCCCCCCAAGGAGTCTGGCGGTCAGGCTGGCCCTGGTGAGCGGTCGCCGCGCCGCGCTGCGCCCGGCCGCTCGGGCTCGCCGCGTCTGCCTCAGTTGCATCCGCAGCCACCGCTGGCGTATGAGAAGCCGCCTTCGCCGCCGTGACGCGAGCCCTCCCAGTGCGAGCGGAACTTGATCTCGGCCGCGTCGCCGAAGCCCGGGGCCATGCAGCGCTCGGCCAGCTGCTCGCGCTGGTAGGGCTTGACCACGACGCAGCCCGACAGGAGCGGGAGCAGCCCAGCCAGCAGGCCCAGGGCCAGGTAGAGCGGGCTCCCCCCGGGCCGTCGCACCAGGGTCGTCAAGGGGTCGGCGCAGCCGCCTGTCTGTGGGCACATGCGCTCGCGCTTGTAACACGGCCCGGCGCAAAGGCAAAGAGAGCTCCGGCTCCCTCTTTCATACGCGCTTCCTCAGGTCACGCAGACGCCGGCAGGCACCTCCAGCTACGGCTGATGATTCGTCAGTAACCGTCAGCAACCGCCAGCAACTGTCAGTTGTCGCAGCTGCAGTCGTCGCAGCCGGGGCGGTTGGCGCGCTTCACCGGATCGAAGACCTGCTCTTTGGCCTCGTGGCCGTCGCCGCGGATGCCAGAGGCCGAGAGCAGGCGGGTGAGCTTCCCCTGCCCGGGAGGCGCGGCGGTAGGGCCGCCCCGGGACGGCTGCTTGCAGAGCTCGCTGCAGAGCTGCCGGGTCGAGCCCAGGGACTCAAGGCTCTCCAGGACCGCTCCGCACTCACAGCTATATTCATAGATGGGCATATCCGGAAAGTAAGGCCGAGGCCGCACTTGTCAAACAAGCGGGCGGGCCGGGCAGGTCACGCAGGTCCGTTGGGCGGGCTGGGGGGTCCGCGGGGCGGCGCTGGGGTTTGGCCGTTGACAGCGAGCGGCCGGTGGAGGAAAACCGCCTGCCATGAGTCATGTTCATTCGCCGGCCGGCGGTCAGCCCGTGGTGCCGGAGCTGCTCTCGCCGGAGGCGGCGCTGGCCCTCATCCTCCACCGCTGCGGCCCGCTCGGCGGTGAGGTCGTCGAGCTGTCCGCGGCGCTCGGGCGGGTGCTGCGCGAGCCGGTGAAGGCCGGGCGCTGCCTGCCGCCGTGGGACAGCTCGGCCATGGACGGTTACGCGGTGCGCGCCGGCGAGGTCCAGCTCGGCCAGCCGCTGCCGGTGGTCGGGGTCATCGCCGCCGGGCACCCGGCGACCGCGCCGCTCGCCCCGGGGACGGTGATGCGCATCATGACCGGAGCGCCGCTGCCGGCGGGCGCCGATGCGGTGATCATGAAGGAAGAGGCGGACGAGCAGGCCGGCGCGGTGCGCTTCCGCCAGGTCCCGACGCTCGGGCAGCACCTTCGCCGCGCCGGTGAGGACATCGCCGACGGCGAGGTCGTGCTGCCGGCGGGCGCGCTGCTCGGGCCGGGCGAGCTCGGGCTTTTGGCGGCGCTCGGGCGGACGATCTTGCAGGTCCACCGGCGGCCGCAGGTGGCGATTGTCTCGACGGGGGACGAGCTGGTGACGGCGGACGTGGCGCCGGGGCCCGGGCAGATCGTCAACAGCAACGCGCACGCGCTGCTCGCCCAGGTCACCGAGGCCGGGGCGGTCGGGCGGGTGCTGCCGATCGCTGCCGACGACCGCGACGCCATCGCCGCCTGCTTCGCCGAGGCGGCGCGCGCCGACGTGGTGATCTCCTCGGGCGGGGTCTCGGTGGGCGAGTTCGACTACGTGCGCGAGGGGCTGGCCATGCTCGGGGCGGTGGAGCAGTTCTCCAAGGTCGCCATGCGCCCCGGCAAGCCGCTGCAGTTCCTGCTGCTGCCGCGCGGGCCCGGCGCCGCGCCAGGAGTCGAGCCGGTGAGCCGCGGGCCAGAGCAGCTCGTCTTCGGGCTGCCCGGCAACCCGGCGTCCTCGATGGTCAGCTTCGAGCTGTTCGTGCGCCCGGCCCTGCGGCGGCTGCTCGGGCTCGACGCTGCGGCGCTGCTCCGCCCGCTCGCCCCGGTGCGCCTGCTGGAGCCGATCCTGCCCGACCGCAGCCGGCTGCACTTCATGCGCGCCCTGGTCAGCCGGTCGGTCGAGGAGCCGGCGGTGCTGCTCGGGCGGGCGCCGCGGCACCAGGGCTCGGGGATGCTGCGCTCGATGGTCGGGGTGAACGCGCTCTTGCACGTGCCGCCCGGGCCGGCGGCGCTGCCGGCGGGGGCGACCGTCTTCGCCTCGCTCTTGCAGCCTGTGTAAGGCGCCGGTGTAAAAGTGACCGACCCAGCCAGAACTTTCGTCGTCGAGCCGGCCGAGCAGAGCAGCCGCCTGGACATTTTTATTGCCGAGCGGACCGGGCTCTCA
Organism: Pseudomonadota bacterium; assembly: GCA_035437965.1. Lineage (GTDB taxonomy): Bacteria > Myxococcota_A > Polyangia > Palsa-1104 > JAEUJZ01 > CALFML01. The sequence continues at coordinate 4,835 of DAOMZC010000141.1, read as the reverse complement.
CGCGGGGCGGCGCTGCGCCTGTTCACAGGCAGGCAGGTGCTGCTCGACGGCCGGGTCGGCAAGAAGGGCGAGGTGCTGGCCGCCGGTCAGCGGGTCGAGCTGCGCGGCCCGCCGCTCGATCCGCAGACCACGCCCCCGCAGCCGCAGCCCGAGCTGCCGCTCACCGTCCTTTACCAGGACGCCGCCGTGGTCGTCCTCAACAAGCCCCCCGGCATGCCGTGTCACCCGCTGCGCCCGGGCGAGCTCGGCACGGTCGCCAACGCCCTGGTCGCCCGCTACCCCGAGTGCGCCGGCGCCAGCGACAGCCCGCGCGAGGGCGGCCTCGGGCACCGGCTCGACACGTTCACCACCGGGGCGCTGGCCGCGGCGCGCACCCCGGCGGCCTGGCAGGCGCTGCGCGCGGCTTTCTCCGCCGGGCAGGTCGACAAGGAGTACCTGGCGCTGGTCGCCGGGGTGCCGGCGGAGGACGAGTTCGAGCTCGCGCTGCCGCTGCTTAGCGGCGGCGGGCCGGATGGCCACCGCCGGGTGCTGGTGGCCACGACCCCCGATCAGATGTACCGCAAGGGGGCCCAGGATGCGTATACGCGGTTCGTCGTCCTGTCGCGCGGGCGTCACTTCACGCTGCTGCAGGCCCAGGCGCAGACCGGGCGGCGGCACCAGATTCGCGCCCACCTGGCGCACCTCGGGTTGCCGCTGGTCGGCGATGAGCTGTACGGCGGTCCGCGCCCGCAGGACGCCGGGCCGCTCGACCTCGCCGATGCGCCGGCCACGCTTGCCGCCGCCCCCGGCTACTTCCTGCACGCCGCCCGGCTGCGGTTCCCCGCGCTGAGCCCGTCGGCCCCACCCGGGGCCCGGATCTCCGTCGAGGCGCCGCTGCCCGCGGCCCGCCAGCTGCTGCTCGCCGCCCTGCTCGCGCAGTAGACCAGCGGGCACAAAAAAAGGCTCCGAGGTTTCCCCCGGAGCCCGAAGCTCCGCCCCCGGCGGTCCCAGGGGTCTTGCTGAGCGGGCATCCTGCCCCGGCCGTCCGGCGAACGTCCTGGGAAGGTGCCTGCTGACTACTTGCCGTCGGCGGCAGCGGCCTTGGCTTCGGCCTTGGCGGCCTTCTTGCCAGCCTTATCGGCCTTGGCAGCGGCCTTATCGGCCTTGGCAGCGGCCTTGTCGGCCTTGGCAGCGGCCTTCTCGCTTCCAGTGGCCTCGGCCTTGGCGGCGGCCTGGTCGGCCTTGGCGGCGGCCTGGTCGGCCTTGGCGGCTTTGGCATCCGCCTTGGCCTCAGCCTTGTCGGCCTTGGCGGCGGCCTTGTCCTGGGCTCCGGCGGGGCTCCCGGCGAGAGCGAGGGCGGCGGCGACACCAAGCACGAGCTTTGCAATCTTCATGATAGTTCTCCTGTTCAAGCGGGTCTGGGGTTCTTCGCGGCGGCCCTTCTCAGTCGGGCCGCCTGCTTGACCGGACACCTCAGCAGGCCGCGTGCCAGCCCCGGCGAACGCCGCGGCGCCGAGTCTTGGCGACGGCGAGCCCCCTACCGAGCGAGCGCTCCGGGGCTGACTGGATTGACCAGAATGGGGCGGCTTGGTGCAGCCCGTGTGGCGTTCTTGCGTCCGCGCGGCGACGGATGACAGCGACACCCGCGGTGCTCAGCTACAGGCCCCCGCATCGCCGCACACGATCAGCGCGGCGGTGGCGCGCGGCCGTACCTCGCCGACCCGGCAAGCTGCGACTCCGGCGGCGCGCAGCGCGTCGAGCGCCGCCGCGGCCGCCGCCGCCGGGAGGGCGCACAGGAGGCCCCCCGAGGTCTGCGGATCAAAGATCAGCTCCTCATAGGCCGCGCTGAGCGAGCCCTCGACCGCGAGGCGATCTTTATAGGCCCGGCGGTTGCTCTTGGCGCCGCCGCAGGTCACGCCCTGGGCGGCCAGCGCCAGCGCCCCCGGATACACCGGGAGCTCGCTCACCCGCAGGACCAGCGAGACATCGCCAAGGCCGGTCATGCCCAGCGCGTGGCCGACCAGCCCGAAGCCGGTCACATCGGTGGCCGCGTGGACCGCGAACTGCGCCAGCACCTCGGCGGCGCGGCGGTTCAGGGTGGTCATACCGCTAAGGCACGCGAGGCGCTCAGCGTCGGACACGAGGCCCTTGCGCGACCCGGTGACGACCAGCCCGCAGCCGAGCGGCTTGGTGAGCAGCAGCGCGTCGCCATCGCGCGCGCCATCGTTGCGCCAGATGTGCGCCGGCGCGTCCACGCCGGTGACGGCCAGACCGAATAAGAGCTCGGGCCCGCGCACCGTGTGGCCGCCGAGCAGCACCGCTCCCGCCTCGCGCAGCTTGTCGCTCGCCCCGCGCAGGATGGCGCGCGCGCTGGCGGTGACCAGGCCGGGGGGAAAGACGCACAGGTTGAGCGCCGAGATCGGCCGCCCGCCCATCGCGTAGACATCCGAGAGCGCGTTGGCCGCCGCGATCTGCCCGTAGCCCTCCGGGTCATCAAAGGGCGGGGTGATGAAGTCCGCGGTCTGCACGATGCCGACGCCCGCCGACCCCTCGGGCCGGACGAGGTACACGCCGGCGTCGTCGCCGGTCTCGGTGGACACGAGCACCGCCGGATCCCGCCGCCGGCGCCCAAACGGGTCCCCTCCCGCCGCGGTGGCGGTGGCCTCCTGCCCAAGCTGATTCGGCTCCGAATCGGGCCCCAGCTCTTGATTGAGGCCCTGCGTGATTTCTTGCAGGTCGCCCGGACCCACCTTGGCCGCTCAACCCCCGGACGAGGCAAAGCGAGTGATGAGCCGCGGGTCGGGGGCGGCCTCGGCCTCGACTCGGGCGACCGGCCTGGCCTCTGCGGGCGAGTCTGCGGCACCCGGGGGGCCGGCCGCACCGGACGCGGTACCCGGCGCAGCGGGCGGCGAAATTTTGTTCATCTCGCGGCCGAGGCTAGCACATGATATACGCAGCACCACCGCGGACCTTGTGTCCCCACATCGCACTCCCAAGGTGTATAAGCCACGCTAGCCAAGGAGCACAGGCCATGCCCAAACTAGAGATCACGCAGAGCCACAAAGTCACCGCCGCCGAAGCCAAGACCAAGCTCGAGGGCCTCAGCCAGGAGCTCTCGGACAAGTACGGCCTTACCTCGAAGTGGCACAGCGACACCGAGGCCAAGGTCGAGCGCACCGGCGCCTCGGGAACCATCAAGATCGAGCCGGCCCAGGTCTCGGTGAAGCTCGATCTGTCGATGGCGCTCTACCCGATCAAGGGCAAGGTCGAAGAGAAGATCAAAGAAGAGCTGAAGAAGCTGTTCGCCTGAGCTTCCGCCCTCCCACCTCCGCCCCCACCCACTTCCACCGCGAGACGCCCATGAACTTTAGCTTCGTGCACGAATTCGACATCGACCCGCAGGGGTTCTGGGACCTGTTCTTCAGCAAGCCGTACGAAGAGGAGCTCTACAAGCGCCTGAAGATGCGCTCGCGCACGGTGCTGGAGTTCAAGGACGAGGGGAACCAGGTGCGGCGCACCCAGCGCATGGAGCCGGAGCTCGCCATCCCGTCGTGGGCCACCTCGGTCATCAAGGACACCGGGTACACCGAGTACAACGTGCTCGACAAGGCGACCTCGAAGATGTCGGTGCGCATCGAGCCGGCGCTGATGAAGGAGCGCTTCCAGATGAGCTGCTCGTTCACCGTCACGCCGCTCGGGCCCGGGCGCTGCCGCCGCGAGTTCGCCGGCGAGGTCAAGATCTCGGTGCCGCTACTAGGCGGCAAGATCGAAAAGCTCATGATCGATCAGCTGCGCGAGGCCTACGACACCGCCGCCCAGGTCACCCGCGAGTGGATCGCCAAGAACAAGGCCCAGAGCTAGTCCGCCCATAGACGCTGCGGTCCCCGCCGGACGCGGCCTCGTTGCTGCCGCAGTCCGCTGCCCGCTCTTTTGCCGCGCCGCTCAGCGAAAGGCGGCGCGGCGCAAGCGGTCGGCGATGGCGTGCCAGTCGAGGTCGGGCGGCGGGGTAAGCGCGGCAATGCTGGCCACGCCCGAGTCGTCGAGGCGGTGCAGCGCGGCGTACAGATCGGCGGCGAACGCCTGCGGGTCCGGGGCGAGCTGCTCGACCTTTTGAAAGTGCGCCGCCAGCTCGGGCAGCGGCTTGTAGGTCAAAAGTCCTCGCGGCGGCGGAAGCTCGGCGAGCTGCGCCGGTGTCAGTGAGGTCTGCCCCGGGGCCAGGAGCCACAGCGGCGCGCGCGGGGCGTAGTGGCGGGACATCATCCCCGGGGCGGCAAGCGCTGCCGGCTCGGCCGCGGACCCTGCGGACTCGCGGGACCTTGCAGCCTCGCCAGACCCTGCAGACCCGGCGGACCTTGCAGACCCGGCGGACTCGCCGGACCCTGCGGACTCGCCGGAGCTTGCGAACTCGCCGGACCCTGCGGACCCCGCAGTCTCGGTGGAGCCAGGGCCCAGGGACTGCGCGGTCGCCGGTAGCTCGAGGTCGGGGAGCAGCGCGAGCAGCGCCCGCAGCGGCAGCGCTCCCGACCGCAAGAGGCGCGGCGGCACGGTCGTCAGGTCGACCACTGTCGACTCGATCCCAAGGGGGCAGGGCCCGCCGTCCAGGATGAGCGGAACCGCCGGCAGGCTGCTCAGCACGTGGGCGGCGGTGGTCGGCGACACCGACTCGGACCGGTTGGCGCTGGGGGCGGCGAGCGGCAGCCCGGCGGTGCGCAGCAGGGCCAGCGCCACCGGGTGCGCCGGGACGCGCAGCGCCATCGTCGAGCGGCCCGCGCTCACCAGCGCCGGCACCGCGGCTCCCCGGGGTACGACCAGGGTGAGCGGCCCCGGCCAGAAGCGGTCCGCCAGCTGCTGCGCCA
>DAOMZC010000140.1:0-10663 GCA_035437965.1 Pseudomonadota bacterium | reverse complement strand
TCTGGGTGAACTTGCGATGCCGATGAGGCGGCGACGCGGGGACGTTCTTGCCGATGATGACGGCGCCGGGTTCTCGCCAGCGAATTGCCGAACTTCACTCCTACGGAACGCTCGCGGAAGCGGCAGTCGTTCTGCTGCTGCGCGGCCGCGCGCTGTAGGAGCCGCCCTACGCCAACGGGTCGGGCCGCCGACCGCGAGCGCGCGGAGGCCGGCGGCGAAACTTTCACTGCATTACTCCGATACTTGTAAATACCGCGGCTCATCGGAGCGGCCCTGGCCGCGGTCCGTCCGCGACTTGGCCGCCGACCTATCGAGGAGCAGATGCAGACCCTCCACCGCGACGCCGATCTCCAGCACAAGACCGAGCCTTTTCATCAGCCGGAGGTGCAGCGCGCCGGCCTGCCGCTCAACCTCGTTCCGCCGATCGCCAGCACGCCCGTACACGGCCCCGGCGGCGGCTCTGTAGAGTCGCTCTCGCAGACCTTCGGCGGCATGTTCGGCGATGGGCACGAGCAGGCGCCGAGCGCCGAGGCAGCGACGGCGCCGGCCGTCAAGACCAAGCCCGGCGTCTACCAGGGCGTGACCGATCGGACCGGCGAGTACGGCGGCCTGGCGGCCGGCAAGCGCTCGCGTACCGATGGCGTCGTCCTGCACCGCACCAACGCGGCCACCGCGGCCCGCACGCTCACCGACTACAAATCTCGGATCCGCCAGGGCAGCAGCATCGGGGCGCAGTATCTCATCGACGAAACAGGCGGGACTTCGCTGATCACGCCGGTCGACTCCCTGGTCTCCCACGCCAAGGGGTTCAACGACGCCACGGTCGGGGTCGAGGTCGCCGGTCAGGCGCAGCACCTCGATCGCAGCGGCCGGCACGGCACGCTGCGCAGCCAGGTGACGGGGCTCAACCTCTCGCCCGAGATGAAGGCGCGGCTCCTCGGCTACGACGACAAGCGGCTGAGCAGCGTCCTTTCGGCCAACGGCGACAATGTCTACCAGGACATCAGCGGCGCGCAGAAGCGCTCGGTCTGGAACCTCACCAACAACCTCGCCAATGATTACGGACTCGACCTCGGCTCGCTCTCCACGCACGGGGCCGGGGAGTCGGGCGCCAATCACTACAGCAGAAAGAACCTGCCCGACTTCAGCGCCCATGAGCACATAAATCCCAAGTCGCTGGGCGAGGGCGAGCCGATGGTCGAATTCCTGCGGGCGCGGCAGCAGTATCCGCAGCTCGTTGCGCAGGCGGAGCAGCGGCTGGCGTCGCTGCGCGCCTCCGGGGGGGATCCGGCGCAGATCGCCCGCTATGAAGCGCTGGTGAACAAAGAATCGGCCACGCTCGGCTCGCTGAACGTCGATGGGACGGCGGCCGAAGCGCAGGCGCTCAAAGCCGAGCAGCAGGCCGGCAAGCCCGGCGCCGCCACCTTGCGCGAGCAGCAGCGCACCGACTTCTATGATCACTTCTACGACCGCGTCGGCGCCCTCAAAGGGGCCGTCAAGTAGCTGCCGACCGCCGCCGGCCCGCCGGCTAGCTGACGGCACCGGCGCGGCGGGACTTCAGCATCGCCAGCGCGGCCGTCAGCGCGCTATGAAGATCGGGACTGGCATTCACACCCAAAAGCGCGCGACCCGCGGCAAGGCGCGCGAACGCGGGTGAGACGCCGGACAGGATGGTCCGGGCGCCGAGCAGCCGGGTTGCGTTGCTGGCGCGGGCGATGACCTCGGGCACCATGGGATCACCGGCGACCGCGCTCGTCAGGTCGAGGATGACGACCTGGGCGCGCAGGGCGACTACCTGGTCCAGCAGCGTCGCCGCGCGTCACCTGCGTCCACAGGGTGGGCAGCGTGGCGAAGAAGCTTTCCGGCGTGTCCAGCTGCCGCAGCTGCGCCGGCAGCATGAAGTACACCGCACGGCCGAGCTGATAGGGCGCATCGGCCGCTTTCTGCGCCGCTTCATCGAGGATCGCTTCCAGGACCTGCCCGTGATACCAGGCATCGGGCACCACCGCCGTCAGCGCCTCCAGCGTCGCGGGTGAGCAGCGGCTGCCCGAGACCATGCTGATCAGGGTGAGCAGGAATCCCTGGGAAAGCGGCGGTCCGGAGCGGTCCGCCACGGCGGGCTCAGTATATGTAGTCAGATCTATGCCCGCATTACGCGAAAATAAGTACATGGTTCATCTTCGCAGATCGGCCCCCCAAATCAATGGGCGAGCGGCACCCGAAGCGCTCCCCAAAGATCTGACCATTACCGTCGCTGATAACCAGACCGGAATAGTGGTCCGGTCCGGCGTCGATCTGGCCGGTTTACGACTCCCAGGAAGGTGTTTGGGACTGCTAATTATTATGATTTTAAGGACATCTTGATCGGGGCGCGGCCGACCCAGTACCGGAAAAATTCTGGTGCATTTATAATTGTGCTCTGGCATCTTCCCGCTTAGAAGCACCGATGGGCACAAAGCCTGCTTCCACTGGCCTTCTGGGCGCGACCTGGTCTTATATTGGCGTTGGCGTTAGCGCTGGCGCCGACGCCGCCGACGGCAACGCCATGGGTACACCGCGCTAATGCCGAGCAGCAAGGGCCCAGCGTGCACCTTATGCGACAGCGGCCTTTGGTGTGAGTGCCCGCGGTGCAAGACGCACCTGCGGGCGGGGGACGCCGCCGTCTGCGCGAGGTGCGGCCCCATCGCGGATGCGCGGGGCGAGGTCCTCCGCCCGGCGGCCGCGGACGCCGCAGCGGCGATCGATCTGGACGACGAGCTGTTCACCGACCGGGCGAAGTTCGGCGCCGTGCTGCGGCACGCCTCGATTGCCGATGTAAGCGGCTTTTCGGTGCAGGACTTCGACAGCTATGCGCTGGTCCGCTGGAGCTGGCCGGCTCCCTGCAGCCAGGTGACGCTGGCGTGGCGGGCCGATGGCTATCCCGCCGGGCCCACCGACTCGCGCGCGACCTGCCGGCGCATCACGCGGGCCGAGTACGATCGGCACGGCGGCGTCCAGCTCGATGGGCTGGCCAAGACCTCGCTCTACTTTACGGTCTTCGCGATGGGCCGGGTCGGCCAGGAGCTGGCGTTCGCGACCGGCAAGAGCGCGGGGGCCCGGGGGACGCTGCTCCGCCGGACCGCCCCCGCGGTCTTTTACCGGCTCAAGCGGCAGTGGCTGCGCCGCCACCACATCACGCTCGAGCTCAGCACCGAGGTGGTCATCGAGACCCTCCCACCGCTGGTGCTGGTGGCCAAGCCCGGCGAGCTGCAGCCGATCCAGCCCGACGACGGCACCGTGGTCTGCCAGCTCTCCTGGCTGCGCCTGGCGCCCGACGAGCCGATCCGCCACGACATCGACCTCGGCGCGCTGCGTACCCCGCTGTACCTGCGCGCGTTCTTCGTGAGCGCACCGCCCGGGCGGAGCTACAGCCTCGTCGATCCACCGCGCCGCCAGCTCAAGGTGCAGTGAAGATGAGCCGCCTTTTGTGCCCGTACTGCTTCGAGAGCTACCCGGCCGCCAAGCTCGCGTTCCGCTGCGTGAACCCGGACCCGACGCGCTGCCCGCCCGAGGAAGACAAGCTCCTGGCGGGCTACGAGCGGCTGCGCAGCGGACGCCTGCTGTCCCGCGTCTTCTCGCCGCCGCGCCCCCTCTGGGGGATCGCCACCGTCGCTACCTGCAGCTGCGGCGCGAAGACCACCAAGCGGGTCTGCCCGAGCTGCCACAACGAGCTGCCGCACGAGCTGGGACTGTCCCAGAGCTGCTCAGTTGCCCTCGTGGGAGCCAAAGAGGTCGGCAAGAGTCACTACATCGCCGTCCTGATTCACCAGCTCCGCAACCGCATCAGCGACCGCTTCGCCGCTTCGTTCGCCGCCCTGGACGAGCAGACCCGCCGCCGCTACAGCCAGGACTTCGAGAGCTACGTCTTTGCCCGCCGCATCGTCATCCCCGGCACCGTCTCGGCGCGGGCGCAGATCGGGGTCAAGCGTCCGCTCATCTATCGCCTGTCGCTGGAGCAGCGCGGCCTGCTCACTTATCAGCAGCGCGCGACCAACCTCGTGTTCTTCGATACAGCGGGCGAGGACCTCAGCCACATCGATACGATGGCGACCGAGACGCGGTATGTGGCGCAGTCGCAGGGGATTATATTCCTGCTCGATCCGCTGCAGATCCCCGCGGTCCGCGACCGGCTCTCGGCGACGGTTGCGCTGCCCTCCGGCTCGACCCATCCGCTGGAGATCGTCGAGCGCGTGGTCCAGCTGATCCGCGGCTTCCGCGGGCTCGGGGCGAACCAGAAGATCGATACCCCGGTGGCGCTGGCGTTCTCCAAGATCGACGCCGTGCACTCGCTCATCGATCCGGGCTCGCCGATCCACCGCGCGGCCAATCACGACGGCTACTTCGATCTGAACGACGCCGAAGAGCTGAGCGAGAGCATGCGCGCCCATGTCGCCAAGTGGGTGGGGCCGGGCTTTGATGCGGCCATCCGGCACAACTTCAAAAACCCCTGGTACTTCGGCCTGTCGGCGCTTGGGGCAAGCCCCGATCCCCAGGGCCGGCTGCCGGCCGGGGCGACGCCGTTTCGGGTGGAAGATCCGCTCCTGTGGATTTTGCGCCAGCGCGGGATCATCCCTGCGCGGAGGATGCGCCGATGAGCTTTCGACAGGTCTACTACACCTCGTGCCGGAAGGGACTCCGGGGCAGCCCGGGGTTCCAGGTCAACGCGGCGTCTCCCGGTATCGCGCCCGACCTGCTGCAGCAGGTGGAGCGGCTGTGCGTCTACGTACCCCCGGTTTCAGCGCCGAGCCGACCGGGCCCGGGCGAGCTCGAACAGTTCCCGCTCGCCCTGGTCTATCAGCTACTTGGGCAGCCACTCGGGCAGTCAACGGGCCAGCCGAACCAGGACAGCGCTACAGTCGTGGCGCAGGCCCGCTATATCGGCGCCGATTACTCTGGGCGGTTCGGCAACTACTTTGCCCACTGCCTGATCACGACCTCGCCCGCCACCGACCTCGGCGCGCTGCTGCCGATTCAGCTCTGGCGTTCGCCGCTGTGGTCGACGAAAGAGAGCGAGACGACCGAGCTGCCGGAGGCCGCGACGCCCGCGCCCGGCGGCGCGCTCGACCTGCCGCAGCTCGCCGCCTTCCTCGCCGACAAGGGACGACTTGAGCACCTCGCCGACTTCGTCACCGCCGCCGAGCAGGCGCTGCGCACCCGCCGCCGGGTGGTGATCGTCGACTCGAGCGACTGCGTGGCGCGCTGGATCGCCGCCGCGTGCTTCGTGCTGCCGCGCAACCTGGCGCTGCAGCTGACGTTCAACACGTACGTCAAGAGTCCCTACCAGACCGACGCGCTGATCGTCGGCACGACGGCCGACTCGGACTTCGGGTTCGCGCCGCACGAGATCCGGCACACGGTCTTCCTGTTCGACTTTGTCGGCGACCGGTTTACGCCGATCGAGTCGCCATCGCCGCTCGGCGTCCTGGCGGCGCTGGCCCTGCGGCCAGAGCGAGTGGAGCACCTGTCCGGGTACCACGCCTTCATCGCCGCCGTGGAACCGGAGCTGCCGCTGGAGCAGGCGGGCATCGCCCTGGCCAGCTACTGCAAGCTGGTGGGAATGACGGTGCCGGGCTTCGACTCCGCGCAGCTCGCCCGCTGGTGCGCGCCGCGGCTTTTGCGCTTCCCGACCCCCAGGGTCGGCCCGCTGTTCGCGCAGCTCCTGGACGGTCCGGTGACCGCGCAGGCAATCGAGGTGGCGCTGACCTTGATGGCGGGAGCGACGCCGCAGACCGTCCCCCGCGAGACGCAGGCGGCGGCGGCGGCGGTCATCGTCGGCTGGGTGGTGCGCGCGGCCGCCGCGCCCGAGGTGTCCGGCGAGTCGCTGTCGCAGATTACCGATGCGCTGGCTCAGATGGCGGAGCTTGCCTCTGTGGCCTCGCAGTATCCGCTCGACTGGGCGGCGCTGCTCGGCAGCACCCGCGAGCCGGCGCGGCTCCTTCTGTACGTGCTCCTTGGTGAGCGCCTCGGTGGTCTCGGCGACCGGGCTGACACCCTCCGGGAGCTCGGCGAGGCGGTCGTCGGTCCGGCCCTGGGCGCCGCGCCGCTGCAGCGCCCGGTCGCCGCGCTGGCCAGCAGCAGCAGCCTGCCGCTCCTTGAGGGCATCGCCGCCTACCTCTTGTGCCAGGTCAGGGAGCCGCGGATCTTCACAGAGCTCGGCACGCTCCTCGCGTCCGAGCGGGCAGCCGAGGTGCTGCAGACCTGGGCGCTCACCAACCACGCACTGCTCTTATATTTCCACCTGTGCCGAGCGCGCGCGGGCAGTGAAGCCGAAGGCCGCATCACCGCCTTCCAGCACTGCCTGGCGGGGGTAGAGCGCGCAGGCGAGCCGCTGACCGGCCCGCTCGTCGAGAGCGCCATGACGGTGGTCTTCTCCGACAAGCCGCCGCGGCCGCCGGAGGAGCTGCAGGTTCTCTCCGCGGTGCCGTCCGCGGTGCTCGCCCAGACCCGCATCCCGGCGCAGTTTGCCGAGCGCCTCGCCAGGTCGGCGGCCGCCCCCGGGACCGCCGCCACCCTCGCGATCGATCACGAGCTGGCGGCGCGGCTGGGCGCCGATGAGCTGCGCGGAGCCCTGGGACCCGCGGGCGCATTCCTGGAGCTCTTTGCCGCCGCCGCCCACCTCGACAAGCCAGACTGGGCGGATCACCTGGTAAGCGTCGTGACGCTCGCGTATCGGGTGGGGCCCGATGTCGGCGAGGGGGTCTGCCGGCGCGCGGCCAATAAGCTTGCAGAGCCGCAATACTTTTCCCACCACCGCGCCCTGGTTCCCGGCGCGCTTGCCGCCTGTCCGTGGTTCGAGCAGGCGTACTTCGCGGCAATGAATGGTTGTTACTTGGAAGTTTCCAAGCTGGAGCCGGCCGACGTCGTCAGCCTGCTGGAGTGCTGGCTTGAGCTTGAGCGCACCCCGGCGCACGCGTCCATCGCGGGCCTGCTCATCCAGCAGGTGCTGCCCCCGATCGTGCGCCGCTGGGGCAGAAAGGATCGCGCCGCCGCCAACAACGCCCTGCGCCATAGTGATGCCGCCCAGGATCGGCTGCGGACCGCGCTGGGCATTGTCCGCAAGCGGTGGAAGATCCTCTTTTGGATCTTGCCGGTCATGCTAGGCTCCTTGGTGATTGTCGGGGTGCTCTTGGTACGCTCCGGGTATCAGCTCAAGCTGCAGTGGCCGCCCAGCCTCAGCAAGCAGGCCCCGCCCAAAGGTGGCAGCCCGCCGGTGGCTCCTGCCAGAGGCGGCGTGAAGTAAGCCAGGACTATGGAGCTCTTATGGGATCTGTATTTGACCTCTTCTGGATTTTCATTGCGGTTATCGGATCTAGTGCGTTCGGCATCTTAGGTATTGCCCTGCTCATCAAGTACGGGTCGGCGATGTTCGCGGTACTGGTGCGCAAACAGGGCGCCGCCGACCAGGTGATCGCGCCGGAGCCGGCGTTCAAGCAGTACTTTTTCCACAAGGCCTGGACCGACTACAAGTCCATCGTCGAGCTGGGCACCAAGGCGAGCTGGGACCTGCTCGACGGCGTCATCCAGCTGAGCTATCGCACCGAGCGGTACTTCTTCCCCGCCGCCAACATGCTGGTCATCGGCTCGGCGGCCGGGGTCGTGACGGGCGGCGCCTTGCTGGCCGTCGTCGGTCTCTTTCATCTGACGCTGGTGATCGCGGTCTGCATGGTGGCCATGACCCTGGCCTACATGTGCCGGGTGCTGGAGTACGGTTCGATGCTGTGGCGGAAGATCTTCATGGTCTGTCCGCACGCGGGCTGCTATCGGCGGATCGCGCTCCCCGTCTACTACTGTCCGAGCTGCAGCGCGCAGCACAAGCAGCTGATCCCCGGCTCTTATGGGACCTTCAAGCGGCGCTGCCAGTGCGGCCAGCTGCTCCCGACCCTGTTCCTGCTCGGGCGCAACCGGCTGCCGAGCATCTGCCCGCATGAGCACTGCGGGCGCCCGCTGTCCACGGCCACCGGGGTGGCGCGCAACCTCCACATCCCGCTCGTCGGCGGGCCGACCGCGGGCAAGTCGAGCCTCCTCATGGCGACGATGGTCGAGCTGGCGCAGCAGGCGGCGGCGGGCATCATCCAGCTGGAGCTCCCCGAGAAGAAGGATGAGCGCCTCTTTGCGGCCTGCCGAGCGGCCTTCGCCAGCGGCCAGCTCATCGCCAAGACCGCCGAGTACTCGCCGAGCGCCTTCCTCGCGACGCTAGTCGACAGCCGCCGCCGGCGCGCCGCGGTCTACGCCTACGATGCAGCGGGCGAGCTGTTCCAGGGTACCGACCACCTGCACCGCCAAGAGTACTACTCATACCTTCACGGCATCATGCTGGTCATCGATCCGTACTCACTGCCGCAAGCGCGCCAGGAGGAGGGAGACGACCTGGCCCAGCCCGCGCGGCCGTCCAGCGAGCAGCCCGAGGCGGTCTACGGCAGGATGGTGGAGACCCTGCGCGGCTTCGCCGGCAAGAGCGGTCGGCTGGAGCATCCGCTCGCCGTGGTGCTGACCAAGACCGACGCGCTAGCCGGCAGTGCCAAGCTGCAGGGCGGCGGCACCGACCGCAGCAGGGACGCGGCGTCGGCCGCGGTAAAGCAGTGGCTTGAGCAGCACGGCGCGGGAAACCTGGTTCGGACCATCCACAAGGACTTCGCGGACGTGAAGTACTTTGCCTGCAGCGCGCTCGGCCGGATGCCCGACGACTCACCGAGCCCGTTCGTCCCGGTCGGGGTGCTGCGACCGTTCGCCTGGCTGGTCGGTCACTACGGCCTAAGTATCGACTCCGAGCGGAAGCCCGACCGGCCGCGCGCCCAGGAACAGGCGGTCCTTAGGGAATGAAGTAAGGAGCCCGATGGCCCGCTTCATGCAGTGGGTTTGCCTCGAGGTAAGGAGGTGTTTCATGCTCGAGCAAACTACACGCACTGGCTCTCTTTTCGGATATGCAGCTGGAACCTTCACCGCGTGGCTGGCGCTGGCCCCAGCGGGCTGTGGCACCGTCGAGGGCACGCTCAAGCTCCGCGGCGGGCCACTAGGTGAGTTGGAGTTTAAGCCGGGCTCCTGCAAGAGCGGGCAGCACTACAACTTTCTCGGCGCCGATCTGTTCGCCGCCAACCAGGCGAGCTCGCCTGCCAAAGCGAGCGCTCCCCAGCCTACCTTCCGCGTCGTCAATGGCGTCGTCGTCAAGGACCCGGCCACGCCGGGCAGCGACGAGCAGCCGGTCAAGGGCGGCACGCTGCGGATCATCAACGACGTGGTCCATGGTCCCGTGGTGCGCTACTTCGATCCGCGGATGACCGGCGGATATCTGCAGTTTACCCCCGAAGTCTGCCAGCGGCTGACTGTCGATGCAGAGAACGCTGAGTCCAATTACCGCACTCACTTCATCTACGGCTCGACCAGCGGATCGATGCACCTTCAGTGCGATCTTCCCGACGGTACGAGCGCAAGCGGCGCGCTCTCTTTTGTGGGGTGTCAGTGACGCGTCGGGCACCAGCTCACTACGCTGTACCGATTCAGGACGAGTGTTGGGATTCAGGACACGTCGCTCGGTGAAACGAAGCTCCGGCGGTAGACTGGTGGATCGTGCCACGCGAGCGCGGCGTCGGCAGCGGCCCCGGGTTGTCTAGCGGACGGTCACGCTGCCCGGCATCATGCGGCCATGGATGGCGCAGCCGTAGCTGTAGGTGCCGGCGGTTGGAAAGACGTACTCGAAGACTCCCTGACCCATGATCGGGCTGGCCGGGAAGTTCATGTCCCAGGGATAGACGCCGTGCTTGCCGGCGGCCTGAAAGTTCCACCGCACCTTGCCGCAGACCGGCACCGTGACCGCCGACGGCTGGTACTGATCGTCCACCACGGTGATGGTGGCCGCCGGCGCGCCGTTTGTCGGGCACTGACCGGCCGGGCCGCGCATGTCGGCCGACAGCGCGACCATGTTGTCTCCGGAGCCACTACAGGCCACCGCACCCAAGACGCAGAAAACGAGCAGGCGCATGGAACCCCCAGGGTGAATATCGGCATTGACTCTACCACTAATCGGCACTAATCGGCACCAGCCGGTTCGGCAATCAAGGACCTGCCTCGGGACCTACAGTGTGCGACCAGGCTCGCAGCGTCGAGCGTACGCGCGGGCTACTTTTCTTGTAAGATTCGCCGCGTCCAGGACCTTTCTCTTTATGGCAACGCCTGAAGCTGAGGATTTTTTGGAGGCGCTGACCGCCGTGGTGCGCAGCGAGAGGGCGCGGCTCGTCCGCATCGCCCTGCGCGAAGGGCTCGGCCCGCAGGATGCCCTTGAGTGTGTGCAAGATGCGCTGTGCAAGCTCCTTCAGCTGGAGCGGCTCGGCCAGCTGGCGGCCCCGGCGACCGAGTGGGGCGCGCTCCTTGGCGGCATCACCCGCAACGGCGCGCGCAACTGGCGCCGGCGGCACGCAGTCTCCCGGCCGCACCAGCCGAGCACCGACCAGGCCCCGAGCGCCCTGCCGGCGGCCGACGAGCTCCTGGCCGGCGCCGAGGCGCACCTGCGGCTGCGGGCGTGCGTGGCCGAGCTGTGCGAGATCCAGCGCTCCGTCGTCCTGTTCCGCCCCCTCGATGAGCGGCCCGGGGAAGACGTGGCGGAAGTGCTGGGGATCTCGCGCAGCTATGT
>DAOMZC010000139.1:0-10670 GCA_035437965.1 Pseudomonadota bacterium | reverse complement strand
GAGCGAACCGCGCGAGGCAGTTCGGTGGTACCTGCGGGCGCTCGGGTGGCCGGCCAGGTGCTGAGCGACCAGCTGCGCCTGCCAGGCGACGATGGCCTGCGCCGCCTGCCGCCGCAGCTCGGCGAGGTTGGGGCGCGCCGCGTCGGCCCGCGACGCCGTCCGCTCCGGGACCACCCCGACCATCAGGGAGTACTCCTTATGCCAGCGCACGAGCTCGTCGATGTACACCTCGCCGCACAGCCGCCGCAGCTCGGGCTCAAGCTGTTCGTCGGCGATGAGCTGCATCCGCCAGCTCGCCTCGGCCCACTGCGCCCCGTACTCAAGCTGGGTGAACGAGAGGCCGGTCGGGAACAGCTTGCGCCACAGGGCGCGGGCCGGGCCGAACTCGGGGAAGTCGGCCTCATCGAGCCAGGTGTACGGCTCAAGGCGGGCCTTGACGCAGGCCCAGGCGTTGTCGGTCCGCTGATCGATGGGGCGCTTGCGCTGGACCGGGTCTTCGCTCTGCGTCGCCTTGTAGCCCTCCTCAAGGCCGCGCAGCGCCGCCCTTAGGCTCTTTTTGCACGGCTGCACCGAGCGCGGCAGGTCCGCCGGCGCCGCCGCCAGGAGCTGGCGACCCAGGGCAATCAGGCTGGGCACGTCGAGCCGCGGCGTCGTCATATAGGCGCTGGGGTCGAAATCCACCGTCTGCATTACAAAAATCTCCTTTACAAACACGGGGATACGGAAGCGGCGCCAAGGCCGCGTGAATCGGACCCATGGATAGTGCCGAACCCGCAGCTCGGCAAGGCCCAACCACCAGAAATCGACCGCATTCCGAGAGCATCCGCGGCAAGCTCCGGCTCTTTGAGGTGATCACCACCCCGGAGCAAGACCCAGCTCCGGCCGTTTGAGGTGATCACCACCCCGGACCGAAACCCGGATCCGGTGGTTTGAGGTGATCACCACCCCGGAGCACAACCTAGCTCCGGCAATCTGAGGTGATCACCACCCCAGGACCCAATCCGGATCCGGCAATCTGAGGTGATCACCACCCCAGGACCAAACCTGGCTCCGGTGGTCTGAGGTGATCACCACCCCAGGACCAAACCTGGCTCCGGTGGTCTGAGCTTTGCATATTTATCACCGCAGGGCGGTCAATAAATGTGCAGGTTCTCGAATAAATGTGCAGCCAGCGATCAGGACCTGAACCGGCGGTTGCGCTTCTTTCGGCGTCCCTTCCGCTTAGGTTGCGGCTCTGGTGCTGGCTGACGCGGCTTCCGGTGCTTGCGACCATCGGCGGGGTTTTCTTCAAGCAGTTCCTGCCCCACGTCGGCCCAGGACAAACCGAGCTCCGTCGCGCTCGATGTACCCGCGTGCTGGCTTGTCTTCGGCGACGGTCCGGAGCCGGCTGGATGGCCTGGTCAGAGATAAAGCTCTTGACTATGTCAGACCCAGGATTTATACCCCTCAGTGAAAACTCTGGTTCCCAAGCTACAAGCTTCTGGCCTGTGGCGCTTTGAGGGGACCGGGGTTTTTTTTTGCCTGAACTGTGCAATAACCCATGACAACCGTTGACTATGAATTATATGCGGATGAAGCATGGACACACATCAATCCACCACTTAATAGATATTGGTGTTTCTTTGGAGGTGTGTTTGGCGAGACTGCGCCGCTTGATCGGCTTAATAAAGAACTAAAGGCAATAAAGAAATCGCATGGTATGACATGCGAAATAAAATGGACCAATTTAAAAGCAACTAATTCATCTTGTTGCAAAGAAATGATCGATTGCCTATTTAATAACATACGAATATCCAACATAAAATATAGACAGATGTTCCTTGACCGTTCATTGATTCGCATTCCCAATCCTGGTGAATCACCCTGTTCTGATTTAGATATTCAATTCAAGTTATATTATCAATTTATTAAACATGCATTTGGACTCAGATATTTGCCAACCATTCCAGGACGAAATGCCAATATCCTTCTTCGCCTAGATGAACATTCAAGTCTGAAACACATGGCCGATCTTACTAATTTCGTACAGCATTTGCCCACATATTGGGGACGCTCAGATTTGACAATGCAAGTTTCATTTGTCAAAAGTTCAAGAAATGAACAATTGCAAATTTGCGATCTCATGATGGGCGCTGCCGGATCCCACGGGAATAAGATGTCTCTACGAAGGGCAAATGGCCGGCGCGGAATGACCGACAAACAGATGTTGCGCCATGATTTGGCAGTATATATTTATGAGCATATGCGAAAATTAGACAGTGAAGAGCGTGGCAGCAGGGCATTCAATTGGTTTGAGAGCACAGGCTTGCAAGGTGATCCTGCAAACCACCACTTTCACAAAGCTAGAATTTGGAAATTCAAACCGTCTCAATACAAATTAGATATGGGTTGGGAAAATTCGCAGCTAGATAAATATGGACAATATGTAAAATCTATGATTGTCCCTGCGCGCGGTCGCAAAATGACAGACGAGGAAACCTATTAGAATTTGCATCACTTCGCTCGCCCAGATAGAGCAGCCGTCCCATGACCGCATTGATTGGCGGCATTATGGCTGGGCTTTAAATAAACAGGGCTACGACGCCCAATAAGGCATTGGCAGAGAAATCAGAGACTACGTCACCAGTTTGAGCCCAGGCGCTTCCGATCCATCCTAACTGCCCCTAGCTCGCCGCGCTTCCGCGCCTGCAATGACCAGTCGTTGCCGCAAGCGGCGATGATAACTGCGGGCATGTGGCGGTGCCAGACTTCAAGGACGAGACCACGGTTGTCGAGGATGCGCCACGGTCGACGATCGGGCTCAAACTTGTACCGTAACCATCGGCTTGAACAACCAAAGTTGCTAGCGACAGTTGCCCCACCAAGCTTCCTCTACTTCGCCTCTGCTTCTGCAATATCCGTCTGCATAGGGATTGCAAGTTTCACAATCGAGCGGCACCGAGTGCAAAGGCCCAATTCCACAAACAAAGTTGCAGCACTTCCCGTGACACTTCCCGATCGGGGTAGCCGCAGGTTTTAGCTCTTGGTTGTCTTCCCGAGTGGTCAGCGTCGAGACTTTGGCTGATGAAACATCCTCGGTGGCATCAACACTAGGGGCAGCGCCACAAGCTCCGAACAGGAAGGCCAGGACACTCGTTAGGATAAGAGCCGGCGTGCGAATAGTCATGGTCTGCTCCTTTGCGAACGATGTTCAAGGTCGAGCACTACCATTAAATGTGCAGCGTCGGTATTAAATGTGCAGACGTGCCACAGACGGGGTTTTATGTGCAAAGCCCCCCGGACCCGGCTTGCGAGCAGCGGGCGCTGCCGGACCGGGAAAAATAGTTCAGGGCCGCGGGAACCCGCCTGGCGGGCGGTTGTCTCTGTTTACGGAACGCCGATCGCCGTCCATCGCCGGCTGCTTCGCGGGGACGGCGGCGGCCACACGCGGAGAAGCCTCATGCAGTCTGTTGAGCTGTCGGTGCTCGAGTGTACCAAGCCCCGCCGTCGGCCCGCCTTGCGGAGCGCCTCGTCCCACCTGCGCATCCTGCTGATGCTCGGCATCTGCGGGTTTCCGGGGATGATCCTCTACTCGCTAAGCTCCAGTCAGAAGGCTAGCGCCCACAGCCGGGCCTCGGCGGTGGTCGGCAAGGTGCGGGTGAGCCGCGCGCCTGGGACGCTGATGCTGGTGCGCAGCCCGCTGCCGCCGCCCGTGCAGCCAAAGCCGGTGAACACGCCCGACCGCTAGAGCGCGGCCGTCCCTGCCCGAGTCGGAAGTGAGCGCGCTCAGGGTGGGTCGTTCCCATCGCTGACGCGGGTGCTTGCCGGTGCTCGGCGGGGGGGCCACACCAGCTCTCCCACCAAGTTGCGCCGCCTCACCGCGCCCGCAGCCGCGATCCGGTCGCGGCGGCGCGAAAAAATGAGGTATGATGGGCTCTTATAGGAGGAGACCATGGCCCAGAAAAGTGACCCCAAGAACTCTCGCACGTCCAGCGATACAGCGACCAGTGACAGCGGGCAGGGAGACGCCGGCCAGCCGCTGCTCACCCCCACCACTCCCACGACCGAGGAGTCCGATGACGACTCGGCGCGCAGCAACGGCAAGCTCAACCCGTCGTTTTAAGCCACGCCCCGAATGAAATCAGAGTCCGCGCCCGCTGCGTGAGTCACGCGCAGACCCGGGGCGCAGCTAGCGCGGCGGCGCGGTCAGCCGCTGCGCCAGCTCGGACTGCGATTTCCAGCGCGCGGTGAGGTTGGTGTTCAGGGCGAGCGCCGCCTTGAACTTTTCCGCGGCGACTGCGGCCTCCGCTCTCCGCTTTTCTCCGGGGCCGGCAAGCTGGGCCTGCAGCAGGTGCAAGCTCGCGTCGAGCACCTGGACCTCCGGCCACGCCGGGCGGAGCGCGATGAGGGGGCTCACCTGCTGCAGGGCGCAGCCGAGCGCCGGCTCGGGAGGCAGGGCCGCCGCCGCGCGCCACTGCGCCCACTCGCGGCAGAAGTGACCAAGGGCCAGCCGGTACTCTGCCTCTTCGGGCGAGAGCTCGATGGCCTTTTTGTACGACTTGGCGGCGGCGCTGAAATCAGTGTCCTTGCCGGTTCCGGTGCGGGCGTGAAAGCGGGCCGTGGTGGCGCGCGTGGCGCCGCGGTAAAGCCAGGCCTCACCGCTATTGGGATTGTGCTGCAGCGCCGCCGCCAGCGCCTCCGCCGCCGCCCCCAGGCTCGGCTGCGGATCGCGCCGCGCCACGTCCGCGGACTGCGCGGCCAGCGAGTACGCCCAGCCGAGGTTCACCCAGAAGTCGATGAAGTCGGGCGCCTGCCGCAGCCCGCGGTTCAAGAGGGCCACCGCCGCCTGCACGCTGGCCGACGGGTCCTGGCCGCGCGCCAGCTTGTACTGCGCGAGCTCCAGCCACGCCGAGGCGGCATTACTGTAGCCGTTCCCCTGCTCTGGCGCGACGTCGATTGCCACCTGGTAGGCGCGGGCCGCCTGCTCTAGCAGCAGGTCGGGGCTCTGGCCGCTCTCCCAGGCCTGCTTGGCCTGCTCGACAAGGACCGAGCCGATGCCGTTGTGGAGGTGCGGGAGCTTGGGATTTATCGCGAGGCCGGCGCGGAACTCGGCGAGCGCCTGCTCCAGCGCCGCGCCGGTCGGCAGCCCGCGATCGCGCAGCCGCTGCGCCATCAGAGTATGAATCTGTCCCTTGTAGAAATAGGGCAGGATGTGGCTTGGCGCGATGGCCTTGGCCTTGTCCAGGGCCGCCGCCGCCTGCCGCAGATCGCCGTCGGGGTCGGGGCTGCGCGGCTGCGCCGCCCGCTCGTAGTAGTTGATGCCCAGATCCATGAGCACCTCGGGTCCCTGATCGTTGCGCTGCAGCGCCTGGGTGTAGGCCGCGATCGCCCTGCCGCGGTTGAGATAGGAAGAGCCGCCGGTCTGGTCTTCATAGTCGGCCCAGATCTTGTAAATAAGGCCGGTCTCGACGTAGAACTCGTAGCTGCGGTCGGCGGCGGGGATGGCGTCGGCAATCGCCACCGCCTGGCCGAGTAGGACCCGCGGATCCTCGCTGCGCGCCTCGCGGGCCTCGCCCCACTGGGCATAGCTGCGCATCAGCTCCAGCCGCGCTTCGGGGCGGGCGGGGACGGCGGCGACGGCGCGCTGCGCGCTCTCGATTGCCTGCGCCAGCGGCTCGTCCACCGGCCCGCCCTGGTGCGAGCTGTACTTGGCCAGCGAGCGCCGGAACCGCGCATCGAGCAGCAGCGCCGAGTAGCGCGCCGGCAGCGCCTTGAGCGCCCGCTCGGTCGCCGCGACGCCGCGCGTAAAGGCGGGCACCACATCGCCGCCGCCGTATAGCTTGGTCACCACCTCGACGTATTCGAGCTCGCCGAGCGCCTCGTGCACCGCGGCGACGCTCTCCCCGATCGTCGCCGCGACCGTATAGGCGGCGCGGCCGGCCTGCAGAAAGTCCTGCGCCCGCGTCTTATCTCCGGCACCGGCACCGGCACCGGCCCACTTGCTCTGCCGCGCCTGCGCGAGGAAGATGTCGCCGCGCAGCTCCGGCGCCTCATAAAACCAGGGGAGGTCGTTGCCCACCGTGTCCAGGTGATGCAGCGCGTCGGCGAAGCGGCCCTCGTAGTACGCGATCAGCGCTTCCACGTATGCGGTCGAGGGGACATCGGCGCTGGAGCTCTGCCGGAGATAGGCGAGCGCGCGGTCGCGGTAGCGCCGCTCGATGTCCTCCTTGCGCTGCCGGGTCAGCTCGGGGTGAGCGAAACGCTCCAGCTCCAGGAGGTGCAGCTGTTTTTTGTACAGGTGGCCGAGCGCCAGGGCCAGCGCGTAGGCCGCATCCGGCTCGCGGAAGCCGTGCTGCCAGGCCGCCTCCAGGTGCTGCCGCGCCAGCTCGTCGTCCTCGAGGGCGAGGAAGCCGCGGCCGAGCGCATACTGCCCGGGACCGACGGCGGCGGCGCCGACCTTTTTGACCTCGGCGGCCAGCTCGTCCATCCGCGCCTTGATGGCCTGGCGGTCGGCGCGCGTGTCGTGAAGCGGCGACAGCGCCGAGTAGCGCGCCATCGCCTCGATGTTCTTGACCGCCGCGGTAAAGCGCCGCGCCAGCTGCGTCCGCACCGCCGCCTCGCGCCGGCCCACCGCCCCCCAGCCGAGCGAGAGCAGGCACACAAGCAGCGCCAGCGTCCCCGCCGCGGCCAGCCGCCAGTGCTTGCGCAGGCGCTTGCGCAGGCGATAAAACGGCCGCGCCGCGCGGCGGGCGGTGACCGGCTCCCCAGCGAGGAAGCGGTCCAGGTCCTCGGCCAGCGCGCGCGCCGACTCGTAGCGCGCCGAGCGGTCCTTTTCCAGGCACTGCAAGGCGATTGCCGCGAGGTCTTCGGGAACGTCCGGGTTGTACTGGCGCGGCGGGACCGGCTCGAAGGTGGCGATGTGGCTCAGGATCTCCAGCGGGTTGGCGCCGGGGATCGGCGGCCGGTCGGTGAGCAGGTGATAGAGCGTGGCCCCCAGGCTGTAGACATCGGCCCGGCGATCGAGCCCGCCCACCTCGCCGCGCGCCTGCTCGGGCGACATGTAGTGCGGCGTGCCGAGCACGGTGCCGGTCTCGGTCGCACTCTCGTTCCAGTCGCGCGCCAGACCGAAGTCCATGACGTAGGGGCGCAGCCCGCCGTCTTCGCTGCGCTCGATCATGATGTTGCCGGGTTTTATGTCGCGGTGGATGATGCCGGCGCGGTGCGCCTCGTGCAGGCCCAGGGCCGCCTCGCGGATCACCATGGCGCGCTGCTCGAAGGTCAGCGTCGCCGCCACCGCGCCGAGCGGCCGACCGTCGATGTACTGCATGGCGATGTAGACCTTGCCGTCGACCTCGCCGACCTCGTACACCTTGCACACCCGCTCGTGCTGCACCCGCGCCTGCGCCCGCGCCTCCAGGAGGAACCGGTGCGCCAGCGTGGGATCGTCGCCGCGGACGAACTTGATCGCCACCCGGCGGCCGAGCTGCCGGTCGCGCGCCAGGAACACCTTGCCCATGCCGCCCTGTCCGAGGAACCGCTCGGGCAGGTAGCGGTGCCAGTCGGCCACCGGGAAGACCGGCGAGACGAAGTCCCCGACGACGGGCGCAAAGCCTGCACCAGCGGCCGCCGTGTCCTCGAGCGCCGCGGCGCTGGACGGCGCCGCGGGCGTCAGCTCCGGGCGCGAGGGCTGCGGCTGGGCCGCGAGCTTGCCCGGCTGCGACAAGTGCTCAAGCGAGCCCTGCGCAGCGGGCGCTGCCTCTTTCCCCGCCGCCACGTCCTGGGTGTCCAGCAGCGCTTCGGCGACGCGGAGCTCTGCATCGGGGTCGGCCGCCATCCAGGTCCAGCATATGCGAACTGCCCCCGGCGCGGACGGGTTTCTTCGCTGGCCGGACGATGCGCGGGGCGCTGCCGGAGCTTACTCAGTGATCAGGGCGCACAGGCGGGGCGGCACGCGCTGCATGAGGAGGGTCTGCGGCACGACCGGCGCGGACGAAGGTGCGCGCGGCGGCGCAATGGTGACGCGCATGGGTACGCGGCGCATCGACTCTTGGCTGGTCACGATGAAGTACGGCGGCTCGAGCTCCGCTTTGACGATGCGTCCATCGCTAAGGAGTACGCGCAGCGGATCGTCGGGAAATCTCTGATCGATCGCGGTGTAGCTGATGAACGTCATCGGGTAGGTGCAGACGCGCGTGCCCGGCGGTGCGGTCTCGACGCAGCGGCCCGGCTCGGTCTTGATCAGAGACGCGGCGAAGCGCATGTCCTTGCAGCTCGCGGCGCGAAGCTTGTACTTGGCCACCGCTTCGGCGCGATAGTGCTGCGCGCTCAGCTCGGCGCGATCGAGGCGCGCGGTGAAGTCGCGCACGTGCGGCTCGTTCGCCCCGCTGATCGCCGCGAGCTCCGCGACGGCCTTGCGCGCTCGGTCGAGGCTTGGGCGATCGAGTCCGAGCTCGTCTTGGTTTACATTGATTTCGTAGATCTGCAGACTCTCCTCGGTCGCCTCGACCGCGTTGACGGCGGCGGGCCAGGCCGCGGCAAACTTGGCCGCGGCGGCCGCCGGCAGCTCGGGGGCCGGGGTCATCGCCGGCGGCGGCAGCGGCGGCGTGCTCAGCGGGACGAGCGGAATCAGCTTCGGTCCCTCGCCCGCGGCAACATCTTCAGGCTTCGAGGGCAGACAGAACTCACCCAGGTCCGGCTCGGCATACCCCGGGGGCGGCTTGTCGACGTTCAGCGCCGTCAGCGGTTCATCTCGCAGCCGCTCGCCGCGAAAGCGGTGCTGGGCCAGCTCGACGCCCGACTTCATCTGGGTCGGGGAGACCGTCAGCGACAGCCGCTGCGCCAGCGTCGCGCCGGGCGGCAGGTCGAGCGTCGCCACGGCCCCGACCTGCCAGCTGAACTGCGACAGCTGGTTCGTCTGGCTGTCCTGAGACGACAGGACCACCATGACCCGCAGCGACAGCGGCACCGATTCATCGCGCGGCCTCCGGACCAGGAAGTGGCGCACGCAGCGACCCGGCATGCGGCAGTTGTTTTCGAGCACCTCGGACAGCCGCGCGGCGCGCGGCGCATGCTGGCGAAGCTCCTCCCGAGTCGGCTGGACGAAGACCTCGCCCACCTTTGTTTCGGTGAGCGGCGCGATCGGCCAAAATAGGAAGCACAGGAGTGCGCTGGCGCTGCACACCCCACCGCCATGGACGCTGCTCCGGTATCCTTTGGGAGTACGCTCTCCGGTAAGCGCGGCGATCGCCGCCGTCTGCATGGGATAGGTCGGGACCTCCTTCCCTTTTTCCCCCGCTTGCGGATCGCGACCGATGGTCACGTTGAAGTGGACGTGGGGAAACTGTCGGCTGCGCGTCGTCGCCGTGGCGCGGACCAGGAGCCAGGACGGCTCGAGCTGGCGCGCCGAGTAGGAGCCCACGAGCCGCGCCAGCTCCTCACCGGCGATCGTGTGCAGCTCGACGGCGGGCTGCTCGTCTGCGAGGACCGCGTGAGCGACCTGGGCCTGCGTGGTGAAATCAAGGAGGCGGGTCTGCACATACGCTTCCCGCAGCTGGCCGCGCTGCAAGAGCTCAAGCGGGGTAGGCGCGCAGGCGGTCAGCGGCAGCGTAAAAAACAGCGCTGCTACGCACTGCCACAAGGCCCTGCAGCGAAATCCGGACATTCCCAGCTCCCAATTGCTTCGCGGCGCCCCCCTTAGTATACCTCGGACCGGCTCGCGACCCGGCGCCGACTTCATGGGAGGCGACGCGGTCGCTACAACCGTCACCATCCAGGAGAACACAGCCATGCCGCATTGGGTCTACGCACCGTCACGCTCTGGCCAGACTACCCGGCTCCTTGGGGCCCTTCTGTCCTTGCTCGTCATCGCTGGCAGCGGCTGCAGCAACCGCCGCGAGCTGCAGGTGGTACCCATTGACGGCGATTTCGACGGCCACACCTACAGCGAGCTGGGCGCCGCGTGGTGGCAGTGGGCGACCTCGCTGCCGGTGAGCCAGCACCCGCTGGTTCCCGACTCCAAGGCCGGCTGCGAGGCGGGTCAGCAGGGCTCGATCTGGTTCCTCGGGGGCGCGTTCAGTAGCGAGTCGTCGTTGCAGTATGACCTGAGTCGCGGCTGCAGCGTGCCCCGCGGCACGGCGCTGTTCTTCCCGATCATCAACTACGCCATTACCAGCGTCCCGGACGGCAAGGACTCCGAGGCGGTCTTGCGCAAGAAGGTGAACGACACCCTGGCGCCGGTAAAGGATCTTTATGCGGAGCTCGACAAGATTCCCGTGGATGATCTGCGCAGCTATCGGGAGAACTCGGTGCCCTTCCCGATCAACGCGGTGGCCGACGGAATCTTCCTTCCCGGACCGCACAAGCTGGCGGTAGACGGGGGCTTCTATCTTTTGGTGGAGCCGCCCGCGCCCGGCAAGCACACGATTTCCTTCCGCGGCGCGGTTCCCCTGTCGCCGTCCGAGCTGTTTACCCTGAACGTCCGCTACACCATCTACGTGGAGTAGCTGCCCCGGCACCGCCCGCCCGCGCCGAGCCCACCTTCTTCCCCACCGCCGAGGTCCGGGTCCAGGTACCTGCGGGTACGCTGGTGAGGCCGCTTTTCGACGGGAGCGGCCATCGTGCTTCGCGCTCAGGGACTCTGCCCGAGTCGGAAGTGAGCGCGCTCAGGGTGGGTCGTTCCCATCGCTGACGCG